>DAISJE010000499.1:0-3862 GCA_036821665.1 Bryobacteraceae bacterium
GGCCGGTTCCGCCATATTTTCTGGTCATCGAGCCATCGGCTTGACGGAATGATTCGAAGATCTTCGTCTGCGATTCGTACGGGATTCCGATACCGGTATCGCTCACGCTGAACTCCAGAACAATGGTGTCGCACATCGCCTCGGCAACACATACGGTGATTCCGATTTGCCCCCGCTCCGTGAATTTTAGCGCGTTATTCAGCAGATTCAGAAGGACTTGGTGCAGGCGATAGGGATCGCCGATCAGATCGTCGTAAACACTCTCATCGATCTTCACGCGAGTGGCGAGGTTTTTACGGCTCGCTTCCGGAGCGACGAGTTGCAGCACGCGCTGGACGCAGGTTGAGAGCGAGAAGGGAATTTCTTCGAGACTAAGTTGGCCTGCTTCGATTTTTGAAAAATCAAGGATGTCGTTCAGGATGCGAGTCAGGGAATGCGAGGAGAACTGAACCGTGTTCACATAATCGCGCTGCTCCTCGTTTAAGGGCGTCTCGAGCAGCAAGTCCGTAAAACCGACGATCGCGTTCATAGGCGTGCGAATTTCGTGGCTCATATTGGCCAGGAACTCGCTCTTGGCTCGGCTCGCCATTTCTGCCGCGTTTTTGAGCGACTCTTCTTGAACCAATTTTTGGCTAATGACCTGCGTTTGATCCCTGACGCGACGCCTCAGGATAAAAACCCAAGTCAGGATGAGCAAGGTGGCGATTCCGACCAGGCCGAGAAGGCCCAGCAACCGGCGAAGGTTCCACCAAGGGGCTTCTTGCAAGACGACGATATCGTCGTTTGAGCGCGCAATGATCTTGAAGGCGACGATTTTGCTGTTTAGACTATTTAAATCGAGTTCGCCTACGCATATTCCAGTTGCCTGTACCAGCGCCCCCTCCGGCGGCAATTGCGCAAACGATCCCTGCGACGCTACTACGGAAAAAATAGTCTGATTCTGCTGCAACATCAAACTCTGCTGCCGGGGCAAGCTAGAACGGCCGACAACTCGTCCTTCGATCGTTACTGCTCGCGATTCATACTTTCCCGAAAGGGCCTGCTCAGCCGTAATTTTGAGCGGGGCTAATGGAGCACCACTGGAGATCAGGCGCGTTAACGCGTTCTCCAGCCGGACGTGCATATCGAAAATACCCACGAAACCAAGTGTTTCGACCCGGTCGCCCGGCCGGAGGTCGATCTCCTGGCGCGTCACAACGTTTACGCTGCCCGAGCGATCCTGCAGATAGAAACCGCGACCCGGCATGACGCCTGTGACCGTTCCTGCCAACCTGACGCGGTGTCCAGGTTCATGCGGATAGCCAAACCGCTGCAATTGTCCGATCGGAGTTGGCGGTCCTACCAGCGGGTCCGCTCGCGGTGCTTCCAAAATCTCTATATATTGCAGGCTGGGAACAGATAACGAAACGCCAACCTGTTGGTCTTCTGCGTTAAACTCGGCTCCGACAGCGCCGTGCAGTCTCACACGGGCGTCCACCAGGCCGGATGGTACCGGGGAGCCATCCCAAGGAATCTGAACATCAATCATGCCGCCCGGAATAGCAACGCCCATCCAAAGCTGCCGTTCGTGGATAGTACGGTGCAGATATTCGGCTTGCCTGACAATTCCTTCCACCTCAACCCATTCGCAGTCTTCCAAGGTGCTGGCCATCTGTTCAAAGGAGACTTTATGAGGTGCCGGCATTTTCCCACGGCCCAAAATTTTGAGCCTTGGATTTAGCAGGTCGGGAGCGAAATCGGTGAAGGTAGTAGTAGCTTGTATTTCAACGAGATCTCCAACGGCAACCTTTGGTGAGTCGGGGGTCCATGACATCCAGATAGCACCCGTGCCGTCCTGCATGAAAAGGTCGTACGAAGCGGGGTCAAAATAAGTGACCACAGCTTGAAGGTGAACGGGATATTTTCGAACGGCTTCCTGGGCTGGCAAACTTCGCACGCGAGCGATCGCCGTCAGGGTCGGTAGCCATCCAGACGAGGCGGATCGGGCTAGTGCGGATGTAAAGCATAGACATGCGGCTATCAGTATCCGGATCGAGCGCATCGTCATCGCGCACCTCGGCTCGAAATACCTTTTGTTTGCATTATCGGGCGGTGTTCCCAAGTGACACGGTACCTGTTCATAGCTGGTCTTGTCTACTAAAACGCCCGCGAGTTAGCTCCACAACACTCTTCGGCAGAAAAATCTAAGCGCAGCTGGCCTCGCGGATATGCCCGAGACTCGTCTCGGAAAAAACCGCTTTCAGTTCTAGGAACAGGGAGGCACGGTCTATAGGGAATATGACAAACAGCCGCCGTAAATTTCTCGGCCAATCGCTTGGAAGTGCGCTCGCCATTGGAGCTTTCTCGCCAAAGCGAGGTCAGGCCGCGAAAAACGGAATGAACGTGGGGTTAATCGGGGCTGGAATCCGAGGTTCGGAGTTGATGGGCGTGGCTCGCGGCCTTGGAGCGAATGTCGCGATGGCCTGCGATCTCTATGACGGCCACCTTCGGCGAGTGCAGGAGATCGTCCCCCCGACCACGGTGACGCGGCGATTTGAAGATGTTCTGGAAAACCCCGATATTGGATCCGTTCTGGTGGCGACTTCCGATCACTGGCATGCCTCTATTGCGATCGCGGCGATGCGCGCCGGCAAAGACGTTTACTGCGAAAAGCCAATGGCGCACAGCATACCCGAGGCATTCGAAATGGTGAGAGTTTCGCGTGAGACCCGCCGACTCGTACAGGTTGGAAGCCAGAGCGTGAGCATGCAGAGCACCCAAAAAGCAAAAGCCTGGTTCGATGATGGAGCGATCGGGAAGGTCTACATGGTGCAGTGCTCGATTTACCGGCCAGATGCCATTGGCGCGTGGCGTTATCCGGTTCCGCCGGACGCTACGCCGGATACCATCGATTGGGAACGATTTCTGGGCAATGCGCCGAAACGGCCGTTCGATGCGCAGCGGTTCTTCCGGTTCCGGAACTGGTGGGATTACGGAACAGGCATTGCCGGCGACGAGTATGTCCATTTACTGTCCCGCGTGCATTACGTGCTCAATGTTCAGTATCCGCTGAGCGCGGTAGCGGAAGGCGGGCTCTATAAATGGCTGGGCGACCGGGAAGTTCCCGACATCCACAACACGCTTTATGAGTATCCGGATTTCACGGTGCAAGTGAGCGCGAACCTGGCCTCGAATTGGGATGGTGGCGAGATCGTCCGGTTTATGGGCGACCGCGGCACAATTGAGCTTACGGAAGAAAGCGCCAGCTTATTCCCTTACACGCCCTCTGAAGACTATGATTATCCGCTCGAGAGCTGGCCTGAGAAGTTAAGAAATCATTTCAAACCCGATCCCAAAGAGTATGCCGCAGTGGAGCTTGAAGCAGCCGGCAATAAACCCCGCCCGCCGGAGAAGTTCAAACAAACGGCGGAAGGCACAGAGGACCACATGCGAAACTTTTTCGAATGCGTGAAATCCCGAAGGCAGCCGATTGAGAACGTCGATTTCGGCTGCGGTACGGCGGTCGCCTGCCATATGGCAAATATCTCTTATTGCAAGAAGAAGCGGGTTTTCTGGGATAACCGCAAATTGGAGCTGACGATAGGTTGATCCTATTCCGCCCCGCAACGCCTGTGCGGGATCAATCGACACATAAGCCCGCATGCACACATGCGAATACGCCGGTATCGAACGGCCGGACTTCAAATAGCTCGATCGTATAATCCGACCCGTCGCTAACCAAGCCACTAGGCCAATTCCCATTCCGATCAGCGCGCCAGACGTCCGGAGTTGGTCGCGTTTTCTGGTCTGAAGAAGCGCTGAGGCGTTATCATTTCCGCGTGGGCTTGGGGAAGCTGACAAATATAAAGATCAAAGGTACTGT
>DAISJE010000500.1:0-3856 GCA_036821665.1 Bryobacteraceae bacterium
GCTAAAAGCCGTCCCAGACAAGGGCCGGGAAGGTGGCCTGCGTGTGGAAGCCGATGGATTCATAGAGCCGGATCGCATCGACGTTTGTGCAGGTTACTGTCAAACTGACCGATAAACAGCCGGCCTGAATCAAGCGAACCAGACAAAGCCGAAGAAGCTCATAACCGAGGCGAGCCTTGCGGGCGGCCGGCAAGACGCAGAGCTGCGTCACGTGACCGGACGTTGGCGAAACCATGCTGGCCAGACAAACGCCGCAAACGCGCCCGTTACTGTCGTCGATTCCAACGACGGAAGCGGCAGGAAAAAAATTGCCGCAACCGGGGAACTTGATGATGTTCATCAGAAAGTGGCGAGCGCCCGGAATGGTGCGGTACTGGTCATTGATATCGCTATCGACATGACCGCGATAAGCAGCGGCAACCAGATGCGCAATCTCTTCCTGATAGCGTTCCGCCCAGGGCACAAACGTGACACGGAAATCGGGAGCGCAGGAGGCTAAACGACCGGCTGCAGCGGCATCGATCTCCATGAAGTAGCGATCGTGGCGTGTGATGTGCTCGGCGAAGGGAAGCGGCTGGGAAATGGGCGTGTGCAGCATCATCAACTGCGACTCGATGCGCCGCGTGCCCGGCGTGCGCATCAGCGCCTCGACGATGCCGCCCAACAGCAGCATTTCATACGCAGGGCGGGCAAACTCGCGAAGCAAATAAAAATCGCCGATGAGCCCTTTACGGCCTTCGCAGACCTGGTATGCGTAGCCGATAATTCTATTGCCGGATACCAACGCATAGCCGTACAGGGAGCGGATCTGCAGGAAGCGGCGGAGCAGTTCGGCGGAGGGCCGAAAATCCCACGAGAAGCGTTGCTGCCACATCCCGATCTCTTCCGCCAGAAGCGGGTCCAGATCGCTAACCGTTACCTTGGGCAGCTCAATGAGCTCCGGCAAGGACGCTTCTAAGCGCGCCGCCATTCCCTGAATTATACGTGCAGCGCCGCGGAATCGGAACCCGCCAGGGCTTCCTGCCGGTGAAGAAACTGCGTAATGCTCCGGGTGGCCTGGCGTGTGCGCGCGTTGTTCTCGATTAAACTGAACCGGACGAAACCCTCGCCCATGGGTCCGAAGCCAATTCCGGGCGAAACTGCTACCCGGGCTTCTTTCATCAGCAGCTTGGCGAAATCGAGAGAGGTCATTCCGGCGAACGGCTCCGGGAGCCGCGCCCACACGAACATAGAGGCTTTCGGCGGCTCAACGTACCAACCGGCGCGGTTCAAGCCTTCGAGAAGCACATCGCGTCGAGTCTGATAAATCCGACAGATTTTGCCGGGAGCCTCCTGGCAATCCCGCAGCGCAATGATGGAGGCGATCTGAATTGGTTGAAAGATGCCGTAGTCGAGATAACTCTTAATACGCGCCAATGCAGCGATCAGGCGTGCATTGCCCAGACAGAAACCGACGCGCCATCCAGCCATGTTGTAGCTCTTGGTCATGGAATAGATTTCGACGGCGTGATCGGCCGCGCCTTCGACTTGCAGGATGCTGGGAGGGCGATAACCGTCGAATCCCAGTTCGGCATATGCGAAATCGTGAATGATATAGGTGCCGTGCTGGCGGGCGAGCGCGACGATTTCGCGCATGAAATCGAGATCAACGCACAGTGTGGTTGGATTGTGCGGAAAGGAAATCAAAATGACCTTCGGGGGCTTGGCCGCAGTGCGGTAGAGATCCTTAAGCGCTTGCAGAAAAGTGGCTGGATCCGGCATGGGCAGCATGCAAGCTTCACCCTCGGCCATGATGACGCCATATTGGTGGATCGGGTAAGCAGGGTTCGGTGAGACGACCACATCGCCGGGGCCGATGATCGCAAACAAAAGATGCGCCAAGGCATCTTTAGCCCCAATAGTGACGATGGCCTGCTTTTCGGGATCGAGCGAAACGCCGTACTGATCCTGGTAACGGCTGACGATGGCATCGCGGAGGCGCGGAATGCCGCGGGACATGGAATAGCGGTGGTTGGTGGGATTCCGGGCAGCTTCGACCAATTTGTCCACGACGGGATCGGGCGTGGCACCATCGGGATTGCCCATGCCCATGTCTACGATGTCGATGCCGGCTGCTCGTGCCTCGTCCCTCATCTCATTGATGACGGCAAAGACATAAGGCGGGAGTTTTTTGATGCGATAGAACTCCTCGCTTGGCGGTAACGGCATATTTTTATAGTGTAGCGAGGGCGGAGATATTGCAGATTCATGTAAGAGGCCAGAGCCGAAAATGGGCGTCCTGAAACGTTCTGATCTACTCAAAACGTTTAGAGCTACTGCTCGAATGCGCAGCCGCAGCAATCGATGCCACAGTAGGATGAAAGAAAGGACAAATTATGGCCGCGCTTGACTGGTCAAAATGTTCCGCCGTTGAAAGTGTTCCGGACAAAGTAAGCGGGGCATGGGTTTTAAAGGGAACTCGTATGCCCGTGGCCGCTATCTTTGAAAATTTGGAAGCTGGTGCCAGCATCGACGACATCATGGAGTGGTTCGACGGGCTGAATCGGGAGCAAGTGAAAGCAGTCATCGAATTTGCGGCCCGTAGCCTTGACAAAGAACCCGCCTACATCGCATAAGTGTTCATCCTCTTCGATCAGGGGACGCCCCTGCCTCTACGCCTCTATCTTCGTGACCACAGCATACGCACCACCACGGAGCAGGGCTGGGAAAGGCTCAAAAATGGCGAATTGTTGAAAGCAGCCGAGGATGATGTGTTGCTGACAACCGACAAGAATATTCGGTTTCAACAGAATCTTTTGGGCCGAAAGATCGCCATTATAGTCATCTGCCTGCAGCAATGGCCGCAGCTTCGTTCAAACGTTCAGCGGGTGGTGGATGCGGTGAACACCATCACACCAGGAAAGTACGTTGAAGTACTAAGAGAAGCCGAGTAGTCACTCGCTGTATGCCACGTTTGAAGCAGAGCCAACGCCTTCGCGATAAGCTCATGGGCAGACCGCGAGAAGAACTATGTTTCTAGAGGATCTGCGCCGGGACAGCGCGTATGCGCTGCGAACTTTTGCGCGGAGCCCGGGCTTTTCTCTTGTCGTCATCATTACGCTCGCGCTTGGGATTGGCGCGAACACCGCGATTTTCAGCCTGATCGATGCCACCATCTTGCGGCCTCTTCCCTACCCTCAGGCAGACCGGATTGTGGCGCTTTCGGAAGCCGACCGCAAAGGTAGCGATCTCATGGTTTCATGGGCGGACTTCGTCGATTGGCAGCATGAGACCAGAAGCTTCAGCGCCCTCGCGGCACTCGGTGGCGGCAATTTCAATTTGACGGGAAATGGCCAGGCGGAGCGGCTACACGGGCTAAGGGTATCGGCTTCGTTTCTGTCGGTGCTGGGCCTTCATCCCTTGCTAGGCCGCGATTTTCGTCCCTCGGATGACAGGCCGGGCGCGATTCCGGTTGTGCTGTTATCGAATGCACTTTGGAAGCGCCGTTTCGGAAGCGATGCGAACATTGTGAGTCGGACTATCGACCTGGACGGGCGCGCTTTTTCGGTGATTGGGGTGCTAGCTCCTTCGTTTCGATTTCTGTACGCGAGGGATGTTTACATTCCCATCGGACTAGACGCGGGTAAGCAACCGAACCGCGGAGTCCGTTCGGTTGCGCGCGTATTGGGCCGGTTACAACCGGACGTTGCCATCGCGGCGGCCCGTAGCGAATTGAAGGCAATTTCGCGCCGTTTGGCCAAAACGTATCCCGAATATGACAGCGGCGTGGAAGCAACCATTCGCCCGTTCGCAGAGCTAGTGGCGGCACCGGCCAAACGAGGATCGGGCGGGGGAAACGACGCATGACGGTGGTGCG
>DAISJE010000501.1:0-3852 GCA_036821665.1 Bryobacteraceae bacterium
ATCGGAGTAAAGGTCGAAGGGAACCGGCTTCGGCTGCAAGACTGGTTTGAGCCGCGAAACTGGGCATGGCTGCAAAAGCGGGATCTCGACATGCAGGTAACTCCTGCAATTTTTGACTTTCAAGGACAAGAACTTTTAGCGACGGGCAGCAAAGAATGCCGGGTTTATATGGTCGATACGAAAGCGGCAGGTGGTGAAGATCATCAGACGCCGCTTGCTCAAACCCCTCTCTTGTGCAATGAAGAGATCAATTTCGCCTCGGCGGGGATTTGGGGATCTCTCGCGACATGGAAGGACGCGGACGGCACGCGCTGGCTTCTGACCCCTTTCTGGGGCCCGGTTCGCCATACTTTCAATCCGCCAATTTGCTACGGACCCGTGGCCAACGGCGCCATTGTTGCTTTTAAAGTTGAGCGGCGGGACGGCGCGTATGCGCTTGTCCCGGCATGGATGTCCAGGGATATGAACCGCGCAGAGCCCCCGTTAATTGCTAATGGGGTGGTGTATGCGTACGGCAGCGGCGAAAACACCGAACAAGCGTACCCGGAGCGCGGATTGTTCGACTACAGTCCGGAGCGCATCAAAAATTCGACACACGCGGTTCTATACGCGCTCGACGCCGAAACGGGTAAAGAGCTGTACTCCAGTGGAGATCAAATTACATCGTTCGTTCACTTTGGCGGCTTGTCGCTCGCGAACGGCCGTGTCTATATCGCGACGTACGATAATACCCTCTATTGCTTCGGCTTGGCTGGCAAGGGAGTGGGTATCACGCCGTAGACTAGCGTGCTAACGTCTTGATCCTGATATTACGGACTTCCATCTTCATCGCGCAATTCGGCAGCCGGTGAAGCTGTATCCCGATTTCGCCCTTATTTTTGCGAGCCGACGTATCGTCGTCGATCAATTCACTCATCAGATGCCCGTTCCACAACTGAATGAGAATATTGCCGCGCGCGATGATATCGACATCGTTCCAATCGTCCACCTTTATAAAAGACTTGAGTTCGTCGCTGGCTCCGACTGAGCCGAGCACAACCGGTTTTTCGCCATTGATCGCTTGGGCCAACTGTCCGCGGAGGCTCAGGAAGCCGCGGGCTCGTTCTTCGTATATTTGCCCGGTATAAGTCTGCTTCAAATCGATATCAGCCTGGTAGCCCTGGAGGACCCACTTCGCAATGTCGGGCCTTTCAATGCTTCGATATTGAATCCCGCTGTTTCCGTCATTGACGCCGGTGAGCCTGTATTGCAGGCGAAGTTCGAAATTTGCAGGCTGGCCGCCCCTCCAGATGCAGAAAATGTTCTGTTTGGGCTGATGATTTATCTTGCTTTCACCCACGATAGCCCCGTCTTCGACGCGCCAGAAATCCGTATCGCAATCCCAGCCGTTTAACGTCTTGCCGTCGAAAATTTGCTTAAATCCGGATCCGTTTTGATCATCCGAAGAGTGTTGTTGAGCGGCGACGCATGTTGTCAGGAAAAAGACCAGAAGGAGCGCGAATGCAGCCGCGCGTTGACCGTGATGTATTTGCATGTGCGTCCTCCTTTATATAACGACCGGTACAAATTGGTGTGCCCGGCGCAATGATACATTCACGAAGAGGCGATGAAGCGGCTGAACTTTGCTCTACGGATTGGCATCGTGCTGGCGGTGTTTGCCAGCGCAGGGTTAGCGGACCAGTTACCCGAGGGTTATGGCAAAGCGGCTACCGTTCGGGTTTGTGGAAAATGCCACTCACCGGAACGTGCGGCTTCGCTGCACCAGAAACGCTCGGCATGGGAAGACACCATCGTCAAGATGATGAAGCTGGGCGCCGACGGATCGAACGAAGAGTTCGAGGCGATTCTCACCTATCTGTCGACGCATTTCGGACCTGAGGCTCCAGCTCCGATCAATATCAACAAGGCCGATGCGGTTGATTTGGAGGCGGGGCTTTTACTTCTGCGCTCCCAAGCCAAGGCGGTTATCGAATATCGAGCCGAACACGGAGACTTCAAATCGCTTGCCGATCTTCGTAAAGTGCCAGGATTGGACTTTCAAAAAATAGAATCGAAGAAATCGCGGCTGGTGTTCTAAGAATGGTCTTCTGAGAATGGCGGCCATCAGAAGAGCGCTGCTCGGACTCGGCCTATTTGCCCTCTGCGGAGTCGGTTTCTCACAAACGAATTTGACCGTCGCACGCTGGCCTCAAAACCGTCAAGCCGCTATTTCGCTGACCTTCGATGACGCGATGGCAAGCCAGCTTGATAACGTAGCGCCGGTGTTGAAAAAGTATGGTCTACACGGAACGTTCTTCGTTACGACCGGAGCAGAGGCTTGGCGGACGCGGCTCGACGAATGGAAGCGTTTGGCGTCGGAAGGCAATGAGATCGCCGGGCACACAGTGCATCACCCCTGCCTGCTGGAACAGATCACTCCCCATTCGCAAACGTACACTCCTGAAATGATGGAGGCCGAGATTCGGGATAACGCACAAACGATTCAACAGGAAATCGGAAGCCGGCACGGTCTGACGTTCGCCTATCCATGCGGCAACATGAGCTTCGGTCCTCCGGGCGATCAAGTGCGGAATGAGGCGCTTTATTTGCGCTTTGTCTCCGAGCACTTTTTCGCAGCGCGCGGCTACGGAGCGGTCGCTTCTGTCGCGCCGGATGAGCTTAGTGTTCTGAGCGTGCCCGATCTCGGATTCACAGTGGGACGCGATTTCCGCGGCTTGCTCCAGATGGCGGATGCAGGATTTCGAGATCACAAGTGGAGCGTCTTTACTTTTCACGGAGTTGGCGGCCAGTGGCTTTCTGTGAGTGCCGAGGCATTCGATGAACTCGCAGATTATCTTGCGCGCCATACGGAGATTTGGACCGCAACATTTGGCGATGCGATTCGATACATCCAGGAGAGCAAGGCGCTTGTTATTAAATCCGTCGATTCAGCTTCCGGGCAGTACCGTTTCCAACTGGACTGGCCGCTCGATGCACAGATCTACAATCTTCCGCTAACGCTGCACTGGCAATTACCTGTAGGTTGGACAACTTGTAATGCCAAAGCAGACGGGGAAGCTGTGGCGGTCAAATTATCTCCAGGTGAGGCGGGGAGGGCAGTCCTTATCGATATCCCGCCCGCGACGAAAGCGTTGGTGTTTGCCAAAGGAGCCGAAAGCAACAAGCCATGAATCGACGTGCATTCTTAAAAACACTCGGAATTGCTTATGGGTCGGCATCATTGGCCGCAGCCGCCACCTCGGCCCTTAGCCGTTTCAAATTGGGCGCCATCAGTGACGGCTTTTCGGACGACTTTGAACAAGCTCTCAAGATCATGAAAGGTTACGGGCTCTCCTGGGTTGAGATCCGGCAGGTCTTCGGCATATACAACACGGAAGCAAGTCCCACTCAGGTTCAACGGCTGAAGGATCTGGTCAGTCAATACGGGTTCCGTGTATCGGTCATAGATTCGGCCTTATACAAATGCACTTTGCCAGGCACGCAGCCGGTAAAGGCCGAGAAGGATCCTTACGGGTATGCCGGGCAGATGGATCTGCTCAAACGCGCGTGCGATCGTGCACACGCACTCGGCGCAGACAAGATTCGCGGCTTTACTTTCTGGCGCGTCGCGGAGCCCGGAACGCTCTGGGAACGAATTGCGGAGGAACTCGGCAAAGCGGCCGATGTTGCGAACCGCGCCGGAATGCGGCTCGTCATTGAAAACGAAGAGTCCTGCAACGCAGCAACAGGCCATGAGCTTGCGAAGGTTTTAGCGATGGCGCCCGCCCGAAATCTGGGAGCGAACTGGGACGTAGGGAACGGCTATTCAAAAGGTGAAGTTTCATATCCGGACGGCTACAACGCGCTCGACAA
>DAISJE010000502.1:0-3850 GCA_036821665.1 Bryobacteraceae bacterium
GAGGTGAAGCACTTTCTCGCGGACTTCGTTACGAAGTACTACACGCATAAAAAAGAGCGGCTTCCGGACTACTACCTCAGCAAGTATTACTTGAGCCGGCAGCTTGGCGTTGAGTCGTGGATCGAAGACCAACGGACCAAGTGGACGAAAAAGCTGCTGAATGGTCAGTTGGAGCCAACCGAGGCGCAGGTTCGTAAAGTCTCGGTGACGAACCTGGACAAGCCGCCGTATGAAGCACTCGTCGACTTTCAACGGATTGTTTACGCGTCAACCGGCGATCGGGAAATACGCCGGGAGGATCTGACGGCCACGATCCGGTTTACATTCGCCGACAAGGTCGAGCCCCGCATGATCGAGTACAACCCGCTCGGCTTGACCATTATCGATTTCCACGCCGACCAGGCATTTCATTAAAGCACCAAGGAGGAGTAATTCTATGCCGTTGATTCAACCGGAAAAGAAGACGATGAATGAACAGCTCAACGTCACCCTCTCTTCCGAAACGTTGCAGGAACTACGGGCCTATGCCCGATTCCTGAACAACTCGAGCGTGTCCTATGTACTTACGCAGCTCATCGCCACTCTCAGCCGCGATAAGGAATTCCAGCAATGGAAAGCCGAGCACCATGCCGAGCTACAGGCTCTAGCCGCGCCGACAGTCAAGAACGGCGCACAACGGAAGGAGTAAAGAGGCAATGGCCGACCTTTTAGACCGCATTCGCAATGTCTATGACGATCACCAGGATCGAGAGCGCCAACACGCCCGGCAGGAAGGCCATCAAGCGGCCTTACGCGAGACCCGTGATGCACTTTTATCTTCAGCTTTAACCATACACAGGGAATGGGGGCAAGAAATGCAGGCCGCCGGACATAACAGTAATCAGGAAGCGATTCATGCGAAATACGTGGCGCGGCTACAGGGATTGAACGACGCATTGGCTGCATTAAGGCAAGGCGATCCCGGCATCACTACCCAGATCGATATCGAGCAGTTTCACCGTACCGTGATGGAGCGTGTGCAGCCTGACCGTCAGGATCGAAGCCTGGCAGCCAGCCGTATGGATCGTAGCTACGATTACGGCCTTTCCTACTGATAGAGGTCCTATGAAATTACCAACCACGCCAGTAAATTCGCCTACCAGATGCACCGGACGTTTGGAGTGTACGGTGTCTGCTTGTGGCGTTTCGGACCCTGGTGGAGCCGCCGCTGCGCGGCTGTTATTCAGATTTACACTAGACCCCTGCCTAGGGTCTACCCAGGTCTACCGAGTCTTTTCCAGAACATTCCCGTTTCGGTCTACCGAGGTCTATCTCTGATGCCGCGCAAACTCCCTCATACGCTCTCGACAAAGCTGGCGACGTCGGAGCTAAAATTGTTGCAATCGCGCGCCCATCTTTCCGGGCTCACCCAGAGCGAATACCTGCGCTTGTTGGTGCTCGCCGAGCTGCAATCTGTCAACGAGCAGAGCCTGTTGCAAGCTGTCGAAGCAGAGCACACCCGGCTCGTCTTAATTGCTGCACAGCAGGGCACAGCTCTGAATGCCACGACGCTCCGCGAGCTCCGCTCGCAGGCGATTTTGAACGCACCTGGGCTAGTCGAACAGACCGCACGGCTGCTCAAGCAGCAACGAAACGGGAGTCAATAAGATGAAACATTTCCCCACTCGCGCGCCCGTCGGTATGTTCCTTGGAGCGATTCTCGGCCTTGTCTCATTCATTCCCGTCTTCGCGGTTTGGCATCGCTACCAGCCGCCGCTCGAACGCTTCTATTTCCCGCAATACATCGGCAGCACGCTCGCCCAGACACCCGTCGGCACGGTCATTTCGTTCTTTCATTCGCGGCGCAACATCCGGACGTATTTCGTTCTCATGCAGAGCGGCAGGCCGGTTACGAGCGCCGTCGGCCTCGATCCGGCACGCCACGTCTCGGTTCGGTTTGTCGAGACCACGCCGCGTATTTTTGGCGCCTGGTTACAACATCAGATCTACGGCGGCCGCGAGTTCCGCGAGGTGCTGCAAATGCCGATCGCTCTGTCGATTGCTCTCTACTTCACCCTGTTTCTTTCCGGTCTCTGTTACGACTGTGTGAGACGGAAACGGACGCGCGAAGGCGTTTCCTTGCGCGGGCCGGACCTCATGACGCGCCGCGCGTTTAACCGCGCCACGAAAGGAGACGGGTTTATTCTCCATGTCCTTAGATAAGCTACTTCGCCCGCGGGTCAAGCCATTACGTATTCGTCGCCGTGACGAAAGCAAACACTTCCTTGCGATTGGTGATACCGGCGTCGGCAAGAGCCAATTCATCAAACAGCTTCTCTATTACGCACAGGAGTGCGGCGACAGTTGTGTTGTCCTCGACTCGAAGCTCGAATTTATTCCCGAGTTCTATCGTCCGGACCGGGGCGACAAAATCCTTTCGCCCAAAGATGCGCGCTGCGTGTATTGGGACATCGCGAGCGAGGTCACGGACGAAGCCGATGCGGTCTCGGTGATGCGCGCCCTCTATCCTACGCATCCGACGAATCCGTACGCGCAGTTCTTTGACGATCAGGCCTGCAAAATCGCCGCTTATCTTCTGACTTACAGCGATCCACGCCCGAGTTGCGCTGACTATGCCTATTGGCTGGCACGGCCCGAGGAAATCTTCCAGCGAGTGGCCGGCAGCGAACACGAGCAAACCCTTAGCCCGAAGTCGCCCAACATGGTGAACAGCATTCTCGCCACCCTCAACACGGTTGGCTATGCGCTGCGCATGATGCCCGATGATCGTGCGACTCGTGAACGTTTTACGGTCCGGGAATGGGCGCAGCACCGTCAGGGCTGGCTGTTTCTCCCGAACACTGCCGACACGCGCGAGGCATTGCGGCCACTCCAGAGTGCCTGGGCCGATATGGCCATGCTGCGCGTGATGTCGAACCAGCAACAGAGCCGCCGAGTTTGGATCGTTCTTGATGAACTTGACTCCCTGAACACGATCCCGAAGCTGACCGAAGGCATGACGATGATGCGATCCACCGGGAATGTGCTGGTGCTTGGGATGCAGAACACTGCCCAGCTCGAAGATCGCTATGGCCGCCAGGCGGACACGATCTTTTCGCAAGCGGGAACGAAGATGATCTTTGCGGTGAGCGAATCAAAGACAGCGAAGTCGCTGCAGGATCTTTTCGGCGAAGTCGAGATCCGCCGCTATCGGGAAAGTCGGACCGGTTCGTTTTTCGGCAAGCACGATCGCAACAACTTCAGCGGTCCGGAAGACATTCGCAAACCGCTGCTGCTTGCCTCCCAGATTCAGGGCTTGCCGGACTTGATGGGTTACTTTTGTCAGCGGCCCAGCAATCGAGAACCCGGGTTGCACGTAGTTTTGGTGAGCTTACCTTACTTGCCACCGGTACAGCGGCATCCCGCACTGATCGAACGCGTGATTCCGAAAATCGAGCGGCCCGGCTGGATGGGTCCCGCCGTGGAACCCGCAGAAGTTCTCCATCCCATTATTTCGCCGCTCCCCGGCAACATTCCGCTTCGCTGACATGCTCACCATTACCAAACTCGGAATCGGCACCGCTCGCGAATATTTTCAAACCGAATTCGCGAATGCCAGCAACTCGTACTTTTCGGAGCGAGGCGCGATCCAGGGCCGCTGGCGCGGCACCCTGGCCGAAGATCTCGGGCTCTCGGGAGCGGTTACTGAAGAAGCTTACCTGCGGCTCATCGAAGGGCAAGATCCGAAAACGGGCGAGCAGCTTTCGCACAGTTATCTGGCGAGCTTCCATGTGCCGGGCGGAACGTCGGCCGGTCTCGCGACGCTTTCGCGCGACTATCCGAACATTTCGCTCGTCGACATCAACGCGAT
>DAISJE010000503.1:0-3843 GCA_036821665.1 Bryobacteraceae bacterium
AATTTCAGTCTAACGGCAGAGGCGTCGGTCAACGTCCGCGGAGTACACTCGATGTACTTCGCACGGAATGTTTTTCCGCGTAAGCACGTCAGAAGAAACGGATTATCAGGCGAATCATGTCTCAACGTGCCCTTTACCTATTTGCGGCTTCGACATTGCTGGCAGCGGCCTCGTTCTCGCTTGCAAAACAGGCCGAGCCGGATTCCGCTCAGCAAGCAGACGCGGAGAACAAAGACGTCTTTAAAAATCTGAAATTCCGCAATCTGGGGCCGGCGGCAGCCGGAGGCCGGGTAAGCGCTGTCGTGGGCGTTCCGGGAGATCCTAACCTTTATTACGTGGGTGCTGCGAGCGGCGGCGTATGGAAGAGCATCAACGGCGGAATTACATGGAAGCCGGTCTTCGAGCACGAGAAGACGTCCTCCATCGGTGCCATTGCGCTCGCGCCTTCCAATCCGAATTTCGTCTGGGTTGGTACCGGCGAATCGAAAATTCGCAACGACATCACGGATGGCGCCGGTGTCTACTTCTCCTCCGATGCGGGCGCATCTTGGAAGTTCATGGGACTTGGAGATGCCGGCCAGATTTCGAGCGTAATCGTCGATCCCAAAAATCCGGATACGGTGTTTGTAGGGGCCATCGGGCACGCCTGGGGGCCAAATCAAGAGCGCGGCGTATTCCGCACAACCGACGGCGGCAAGACCTGGAAAAAAGTCCTATATGTGGATGACTCGACCGGTGTTGCGGACATGGCGATGGCGCCCGGCAATCCGATGGTGCTGTACGCAGCCATGTGGCACGTTCGCCGTTATCCCTGGACGCTCGTCGATGGCGGTGAATCAAGCGGCATTTATCGCACCACCGACGGAGGCGATACCTGGAAAAAACTTACGGAAGGTCTGCCGAAAGGGCCGCTCGGCAGGATTGCCGTTGCCGTTGCTCCCAGCAATCCTAATCACGTTTACGCACTAATTGCCGCGAGTCAGGGATTGCTGTGGGAGTCGAACGACATGGGGAACCATTGGACAGCAGTGAGCGATAACCATGCTCTCGACGTTCGGCCTTTCTACTTCTCTCGCATGGCCGTATCGCCAGTAAATGAAAACAAGCTGTATTTTTTGTCATTTACTCTGATGGAATCGGACGACGGCGGCAAAACGGCGCATGTTGCCGACCATGGTGTGCATCCGGACCATCACGCCATCTGGATCGATCCGCATGACCCGAATCGAATCATTCAGGGCAACGACGGAGGTGCATTCCTTAGTCTCGACGGCGCGAAATCATGGCGCTTTCTGAATGGACTTCCGATTGAGCAGTTTTATCAAACGGCAACGGATTCGGAATCGCCGTTCACAATATGCGGAGGTTTACAGGATAACGGCGCATGGTGCGGACCTTCAAGCAACCTCGGTCGCAGTGGCGTGACGAATGCCGACTGGTACACGGTTGTCGGCGGCGATGGCGAGTATGCCGTCCCCGCCCCTAGTGATCCAAATATCGTTTATAGCGACGCTCAGAGCGGATACATCGTTCGGCTCGATAAGAAGACTCACCTCTCGCGTTTCGTGCGGCCCTATCTCGACAGTGTCGAAGAAGCTGCGCCTTCGAATCTGAAATACCGGTTCAACTGGACGAGCCCGATTGCGGTTTCGCCTACAAACCCCAATGAGATCTATCTGGGCGGCAACGTTGTATTCAAGTCGACCGATGGCGGCAAGAATTGGACATCCATTAGCGGTGACCTGACCCGGAATGACAAGAGCAAACAGATCGTGTCGGGAGGGCCTATTCATCACGACATCAGCGGCGCAGAGAACTACGACACGATTCTGTCGATTGCGATTGCCCCAACCGATCCTAAGGTGATCTGGGTCGGAACCGATGACGGGTGCGTACAGGTAACGCGCGATGGTGGCGCGCACTGGACCCGGGTGGATACACGTATTTCGGGAGCGCCTGAATGGGCACGCGTCTATCAGGTGAGTGTCTCCCCGTTTGATGCCGGAACCGCCTATTTGACCTTCGATGCTCACCAGCTTGACAATCGCGGTGCATACGTCTACAAAACAAGTGACTATGGCGGATCCTGGCAGAACATCAGCGCCGGGTTACCGGCTGCTCCCGCCTTCGTTGTTCGCGAAGATCCGAACGTGCGTGGGTTGCTGTTTCTCGGGAACGACGTGGGATTGTTCTATTCGCAGGACGCAGGCGCGCATTGGGAACAGGTCAAGGCCAACTTCCCAACGGTGCCGGTGTGGGATCTGCAGTTTGTAAAGCATACGCGGGATCTGGTCGTAGCCACACACGGCCGCGGCATCTTTGTCTTCGATAACATCCGGCCATTCGAGCAACTTACAACGGAAGCAACCCGTAAGAGCTTTCACGTACTCGACTCGAGTGACGGCATTCTCTTCCATCATTGGGAGTCGGATGAAGGTCAGCCGGTTTCTTTTTCGGCTCCGAATGCTCCCAACGGCGCAACCATCGATTACTACCTGAAAAGTAAGATAGACGCAAGCTCGGAGCAGAAGGCTAATCATGAAACGCCTGTGAAGGTCGTCGTCGCAAATCAGAAGGGAGAAGTAGTGGCAACCCGCTACGGACCCTCCAATGAAGGCATCAACCGCTTCCTTTGGGATCTTCGCTACGACGGCACACGCCGCCTTGAATCCGCCATTCCCCCGGAGCCGCCGGAACCAGGTGAGCCCGAGCGAGCACGTTTTTACATGGAAGGCCCCCACGTGCTGCCCGGCGAGTACACCATTTCCGTAACCGTGAACGGACAAACTGAAAAAACAACGACACGTGTTCTCCCGGACCCCAATCTTCACTTGAACCCAGAAGATTTTCAGGTGCAGACCGAAGCGGCGCTGAATATGCGCAACCGAATGGTGGCGCTGAACGAAATGATCGAAAGAATAGAACGTATGCAGCGCCAAATCGCGGATTTCAAAAAAACCGCGAGCGCGGACAGTCAGATGAACGCGAAATATAGATCGATATTGCAACAAGCGACGGATCTGGACAAAAGGCTCGGTGCGGCAAAGGCATCTGTTTATAATCCCGGAATTCAGCACAACGTAGAAGAAGACGATATACACGCCCTGTCGGATTTACATGGAAAGATGGCGGGCTTGACGGAAGATCTGGCATCTTCCTATGGCGAGCCGCCGAATGCACTGGTTCGCGAGAAAATGGCTGAATTATCCAAGGAATTGGATCAGCGGCTAGGGACGTTCAATAATCTTTTGACGCACGACGTTGCGGAGTACAACAAAGCAGCCTATGGCGCTGGTGCGCCAACGCTGTTCGCAGGCGAGGCAATCGCCGTCAAGAAGGCGCCGGAGTTGTAGCGAGGCGACGGCCTCGCATGCCTGCTTTGTGGGCAGCGCTTTCGCCTGTGTCGTCGTCGTATGCCTGCTTTGTGGGGCGGCGCCGTGCGCTGCGCGGGCCCCTCGGGCGCTCTCCGGCGGCTTACCTCAGACGCCTCAACCTCCGCATTCACGCTGAGATTTGAGCCATCTTGTTATAACTCGGAATATGCCACGCTACGCGGCCGTCGATATCGGCAGTAACTCAGTCCGAATGATGGCCGCCGAAGTGAATCAAGACAACACGCGCGTTCTGGCCGAAGATCGACAGGTTACTCGTCTTGGTGAAAGCGTTTTCCGGTCAGGGCGCATTTCGAAAGACGCGCTCGATTTTCTTTGCGCCAATCTGGCGCGCATGGCCGCGGCGTGCAACCGCCTGGATGTCGTAGCTCTGCGAGCCGTAGCAACCAGCGCGGTTCGCGACGCAAGTAATCAACAGGAATTTCTACAGCGGGCGAGCGCGGCCCTGGGA
>DAISJE010000504.1:0-3837 GCA_036821665.1 Bryobacteraceae bacterium
GATAGACCATCAGGCTCGAGGTCGCGCCGCCGCGCGAGGTGGGGCCGAGAGCGTCCATCTCGGGGAATTCGTCGGACAGCATGATCATCGAATCGCCGATCTTCAACTCGGCATGAGCGATCTTTCCATCCGGAGTGCCCATCCGCGAAACTTCGCTCGCGCCGAAAGAGTGTTTGTAAAAATCGATTGCCCGGACGCCATCGCGGACAACGAGATAGGGTGTCACCGAGTGGTAACCCGGAGGAATTGCTTGTGCTTTTGCAGCCATAAAATGTCCTCTCCAGACCTCCCAGAGTTAGCACATTTTGGCTGCTGCGGGGCGTGGCGCCCGCGAAAAATTCACCCTATTTTTACCACTGAAGCTTCAACCCGAATTGAATCTGTCGCGAAGTGGTTGTTGTCGATGTAATCACTCCGGCCGTGGGAGAAGGCCCGCCGGTCGCGGCAGTAAACACGATTGGATTCGGCGAATTGAAGTTCGTGTGGTTCAGTACGTTGAAAAACTCGCTGCGGAATTGCAACGAAACCCGTTCCGTCAAAATAATGCGTTTCGCCGCCGAGAAGTCAAGCTCAGCCAAACCGGGACCTTCCAACGTGTCACGCCCCACATTTCCGTACGTTCCGTTAAGCGGCACAATAAAGGCATTGGGATCGTAGTATTGCTTCGGACCGCCAGAAATAACGCTCCCCGTAAATGCAGGATTCCAGGAAGGGCGAATCGGATTGCGGCTGTCGCCATCGTTTGTGGGATTGAACCCGAGCTGCGGCGAGAACGGCAGTCCCGATTGCACGCTCGCAATCGCATTTACCTGCCAGTTTGAAATCAGCTTATTGGCGAATGCAAGCGAGCCCTTCGCCGGCTGGCGGCCAAAAGGAAGATCATAGGTGGTATTGACGGAAAGCGAATGCCGTGTGTCAAAGGAAGAGCGTCCATAATCCCAATGCGGCTGAAGCGGATTCATCGTGAACGCGTTTGTGGTTCCCGATATAGCGTTCGCGAGAGATGATCCTTCATCCAAACTCTTTGAAAACGTGTAAGCGGCGCGGAACTGCAGATCGCGGCTGAAATGCCGGTTCAGCATTAACTGCAGTCCGTCGTAGCGGCTGTTTCCCCAGGAGAACCAGTGCGTCGTATTAGCGAGATTGGGATTCGCTAGAGGAGCGTTCGGAGCGTAATAGCTAATTCCTGACGGATACCCCGCCGGGCACGGCGCTCCGGGGCAAATGGTAGGAACCGGCACATTCGCATCGATTGAAAGCAGCTCATGATATCCGCGCGAACCGACATAACCAATACTTGCGATCGTACTCGGCGTGATCTGATGCTCGATCGTGAACGAATAAGTGACCACCGCCGGAGTCGCCAAGTCCGGCTGTACGCCTGCAGGTGAAATCTTCGAGCCTTTAGGGGGCGCGGCGCCCGGCACGATGTGGAGGCTCGCCAGCGGTACATTCTTCAACACTTGTACCGTGTTGAACGGCGCGCTTTGCGTCAGCCGGTAGCTGATCGAATCGTTTAGCGAATAATACATACCGAAACCGGCGCGAATCACCGTTTTCTTGTTCGAAAAAGGAGACCAGGCCAAGCCGGCGCGCGGAGCCGGCAAGAATTTCGCTCGGTTCACGGTAAAGGGAGATTGCCCAAGAATCGGCGTGGTCTCAATTACTCCGTTTGAATCGAATGCCCAATTGGAAGAACGGTTGTGCGTTTCATTCCATCCGTCCGTGAATTCGGCTCGAAAACCAATACGCAGTTCCAAAGAGGGTCGCAGTTTCATCGTGTCTTCCGCGTAGTACGCGCCCTCCAATGAGCGGAACGAAAGCGGCGTTGGCGAAGGAATAACGGTAAATGTCGAAACTTTCCCCTGCAGGAAATTCTGTAGCGACGAGAAAACCGCCTGCCCGTATTGGTTGGCTGCCAGATTATCGTTGCTCTGTAGTTTTTGCAGCCAAACTCCCGCATCGATCAAATGAATGCCATGCGTAATCAGAATCTGATCCGTTGCCGTAAACAAATTACGAGTCGATCGCAGGTTACTATTCCCGTTGGTTCCGCCTTGCGAGATCTGCGACGATGAATTGAGTGCCGTGCTTCCGCCGATAGTGATCGCTCCAATCGGGCGGCCCTCTACAAATCCCGGAACATCCACCGGAGTGGTGCCCGTAAAGAAGTAGGCCGCGCGCGAAAAGCCGAGCGTCACTTTGTTGACGATAGCCGGATTAACGATGTGCGTCTCGCTCAAGCTGGCGACCTGGCTGCGAAGAGTCAAGTCCACGAGACTGAGTGGATTTGCGGACGGAGTATTGGCGGCGCTGTCGTCAATGGTGTAAACGCCCGCGAGAGAATCCTTGTCGGAAAATGTTTGATCCAGCCGCGTGGTCCCGAAATCTTCGCGGATCGCTTGTTTGGGGTTGTTATAAGCAATAGCAATCCCGCCGCCCAGCTCCGGTCCGTTGGCAACTGGCCATAACGCCAGAAGCGGTTGCACGCTGGAAACAGCTTTGGCTCGCGAAGCGGCATCGGGCACCAGCGTCACATTACTTAGAGCCAGGCGCTGCCTGAAACCCTCGTAGTTTCCGAACAGGAATGTTTTGTTCTTTCTGATGGGGCCTCCGAGCGACCCACCAAAAACATTGCGCCGGAATGGCGGAACAGGCCCCTGGTCGAAAAAATTCCGTGCATCGAGTGCGCTGTTCCGTAGGAATTCATACGCCGAACCGTGGAGGTCATTGGTTCCGGAGCTGGTAACAATGCTCACCTGCGCGCCCGAGCGTTTCCCATATGCTGCGCCGTAGGTGTCCTTTACGAGTTCAAATTCACGAATGGCATCCACGCCCAGCAGTTGCCCGCTTGCTCCGCCCGGCGTCACATTAATATTCGACGCGCCCGTGTATTCGACGCCGTTCAAGAGAAACAAATTCGCTTCCGGCCGGTGCCCTGAAACGGAAAACATATTGCCGACTGCGGACGCCGACGTTCCGATGCCTCCCGCCCGTTGCGCCGTCACATTGACAATTCCCGTATTCAGCGTCAGCAGATTATCGAAGCTGCGGCCGTTCAAGGGCAGTTCTTTAACCTGCCGCTCGCCGACAAGACCGGAGACGTCCGCTGTCGAAACCTCAATTGCCGGCGGCCTCTCGGTCACCTGAACGGAAGTGCGCATCTGTCCCACTTGCAGCACGAAATCGGCACTGGCACGTTGGCTCAGCACCAACGTAATGCCCGCCTTTACCTCGCGTTCGAAGCCAACCTTCTCTACTGCGAGTTGGTATTTGCCGACGCTCAATAAGGACACGTAGTAGTGCCCCGCATTGTCGGTCAAAACGTTCCGGGCCGCGCTTGTTTCCTCGCTCTTCACGGTCACCGTCGCGCCGGGTATCGCGCTCCCGGTAGCATCGGTCACCGTACCCTCTAATGACGCTTCTCCTTGGCCCAAGGCGAAGGCGCACCCTAGCAGAACGGCGGCGATTCCTATTGCTCGTCGAAATTGTTTAGCATTCCGCATAGAAGGTTTCCAGTATTCCCTAGTTTATAGATAGAGAATAGGGTATATTGCCGCGACTGTCAAGCCTTCGCAGAAGATAGCGCGCCGCGCAATGAGAGAGCTATGGCAAATGCCAGCAAGCGGTTTAACCAGCGCGCAGACGGTCACTCCTGGCGGAGCGCCCGAATCGGGTCAACCCTTGTGGCTCGCAGCGCTGGAATCAGGCTCGCGAGTACCGCAATCACAATAAGGAACAGCGCTGCCCCCGCTATGCTCACCGGGTCGGCTGGACTGACGTGGTAAAGCAGAGGCGCGATCTGCGGGGTCGCTGCCAGGGCGATGGCGAGGCCGG
>DAISJE010000505.1:0-3819 GCA_036821665.1 Bryobacteraceae bacterium
GACGCGACGGCGAATCCGCCTTGGGCGATCTCATCGAAGACCGCTGGGTCGGCTCGCCGGTCGATGCGGTTATCGATTCCAATGTGCGAGACGAAACGGCGAATATCCTGAAGACCCTTTCTCCGAAAGAAGAAAAAGTTATTCGCCTGCGCTTCGGCATCGGCTGCGAGCGCGAGCATACGCTCGAAGAGATCGGACAGGAATTCGACGTCACCCGCGAGCGCATTCGCCAGATTGAAGCCAAAGCTCTCCGCCAGCTTCGCTCTCCGGAACGCGCCCGGCATTTGCGGGCGCTATTGGCTGCGAGATAGCACTGCACTGAACTGCTTGAGGGGCGGCGCGTGGCAGCGCGATTGCAGGAGCACTAAGCGACGCATTCGGCCGTAAGCGCATCCTTCTGCTATCGGCGGCTATCTTCGCACTCTCTTCACCGGCTACCGCTGTGCCGCGCAACCTTTGGGAGTTTACCGCTGCTCGCTTTATTGGCGGTATCGCAATCGGCATCGCTTCCCTTTTGGCCCCGCTTTACATTGCGGAGATTTCCCCCGAATCCATTCGGGGCCGGCTCGTCAGTCTCAATCAATTTGCTATCGTGCTGGGAATCCTGCTGTCCTAATCTGACTGGTTGGGGGCTGGCGTTTCTGGGCGCAGGTAGCTGGCGATGGATGTTTGCCGCGATGGCGATTCCTTCGATCCTCTTCCTTGTCGCTCTGCTTCCGGTTCCCGAAAGCCCGCGCTGGCTGGTGAGCGCGCCGGACAGATAGCGATGCGGAACAGGTGCTAACCAAATTGGGAAATGAGCCGCATCGCGTCGAGGAGATTCGAGCAGCTCTGGCGGAAGAAGCCGGCGCAAAACTGCTGCAACCCAGGCTGCGAAGGCCGCTGGCAATTGGCATGTTGCTCGCCATCTTTCAGCAAGTGACAGGGATTAACACGATTCTCTATTACGGGTCGGGTGGTCGCAAAATAACAAACCCTCTGAGTGCCGCAAAAGGGCCGGCTACTGCCTCTTTTGAGGCAGCAGAGCAGCGGGAAGCCGCTCTTGCTATTCGTGTTCATTTTTGTTTTCTATGATTTGGCATCGTAAAGCAAGCGGTCTCCTAATTGCCGTACATGATGGTGCCGGAATAAGGAGATTACGTTGTCACCATTTGCAAAGACTCGAGAAGATCATCAGCACCCGTTGCCGTCCGCAGAAGAATTTGCGCCGCGCCAGTATTCTTTTCGAAGTTCCGCCAAGACTACGGCAAAGGTCGTGGTAATAGCGGGAAGCGTGCTCGCACTGTTTTGGATGCTCGACGTGCTGCTGGCCTAAGTAGCGGCGCTACTCGGCCGCATGCTCGGCGGCTGGTTCTTCGCGAGCGGTATCGGGCCGTTGGATTCCGTGCTTCTCCATACGGTACATCAGGGTTTTGCGGCTAATGTCAAGATATTTTGCCGCGTGCGTTTGATTCCAGTTGAACTTTTCCAGCGCTTTCAGTATCAGTTCCTTTTCGATCGATTCCAGGCTGATGCCTTGCGCCGGAAGATCGATGTTCAGTGTGTCGAGGGAGGGATGCTCGCGGCGCAAAAATGCCGGCAGATCGGAAAGCGTGATTTCGTTTCCGGAGGTGAGCACGACTAAGCGCTCGATGATATTTTCTAATTCGCGGATATTGCCCGGCCAGCGATAATTACTGAAATAAGGAATCAACGAGACCGGCAACGCGAGCATTTCCCGGCCGTGCTTCTTTTTCAATTTCAAAAAGAAATGCTGGATGAGCTCGGGTATATCGTCGGCGCGCTCGCGTAGCGGGGGGAGTTCCAAAGGAATAACCGACAGTCGATAATACAGGTCCTCACGAAACGTTCCGTCTTCGATCATTGCCGGCAGATTCCTGTGCGTCGCGGCTATTACTCGAACATCGACGATACTTGCGCTCGGCGCTCCCACTTTTTCGATTTCGCCTTGCTGAAGAAGCCGCAGCAACTTCACTTGCAACTCGAGCGGCATTTCGCCGATCTCATCGAGAAATAGCGTCCCGCCATCCGCCGATTCAACCTTGCCCTTCCGATGCGTTACGGCGCCGGTGAAGGACCCCTTTACATGGCCGAATAGCTCCGACTCGAGCAGGTCTTTGGGGATAGCGCCGCAATTAATAGTGACGAACGGTTTTTCGCGCCTGGCGCTATTGAAATGAACCGCTTTGGCGAGCAATTCCTTCCCGGTTCCGGTCTCGCCATGAATCAGCACCGTCGCATCAGTCTGCGCCGCTCTGGCCGCCATGTCCAGCACATAGAGCAGGGAATTCGATCGCCCGGCAATGTTTTCAAAACCGTATTTTGCATCCAGGCTGCTTCGCAAGGCGCGGTTTTCTTCGACCAGTTGCAAGTGTTCGAGAGACCGGCGGGCCACCAGTTCCAATTCGTCCGCGTGAACGGGCTTCGTCAAATAATCGTATGCGCCGGCCTTCATCGCTTCCACGGCGCTTTCCACCGTCCCGAAAGCCGTGAGCATTACGACCAGCACATCCGGATAGTCCGTTCGAATTCGCCGCAACAGGTCCATGCCCGACATTCGGGGCATCTTCAGATCCGTGATCACGAGATCCGGAACCGATTTTTGAAGCATGCTGAGAGCTTCGAATCCGTCAGCCGCAGTCGTCGCGTGAAAGCCGGCTTGTTCAAGTTGCACTTGCGTCACGCGCCGCAAACTTTCGTCGTCGTCGACCACCAGAACACGCTTTCTCATGGTTCTATGCTTTCGCGAGAGATCGGAAGTTCCAGCGAGAATGTCATACCTTTATCCATATTCTTCACCGCCGTCAGAACGCCGCCTTGCCTTGCAGCGATCTGATAAGCAACCGGAAGCCCAAGCCCTGTGCCCGATTCCTTGGTTGTGAAAAACGGATCGAATATCTTCTCCAGGTTCTTCTCGTCGATTCCGATGCCCTGGTCCCGTACGTCAATAACGGCATTACCATCCTGACGCCGCGCCGCGAGCACGATCTCTCCTCCGTGTGGCATTGCCTGAATTGCATTTATCGAAAGGTTCAGAAGGATCTGGGTAAGCTGTTCCGAGTCGCATTCAAGCTCCGTCAGGTCCGGATCAATTTGTTTTCGAAATACAATTCGATTTCGCCGGATCGCGTGCTCAGCCAGCGCAATCACCGAATCTATTATCTGCTCAACTCGTATGCTGGAAAATTCCGGCTCTCGGGGCCTCGCGAATTTCAAGAAGTTCGTCAACAGCCGGTCCAAACGCCGGGATTCTTTCTGGATGATCTGCAGGAATTCGATTCGCCGTTCTTCGGATGGGCGTTCGCGTAGAAGAACTGCCGCTGCGCCGTCAATGCTTGCCAACGGATTTTTGATCTCGTGAGCCAGCCCAGCGGATAACTGACCCAATGCGTACAGGCGCTCGGCCCGCTTCATTCGCTCGAAGTTGTTCTGCAATTCTCCATAGACTCGCGATAATTGTTCGGCCGTGTCCTGCAAGGTTTTCTTTTGCCTGCGCTCGCGGTCGGCGAGTATACCGGCGACCACTCCGGCTACGCAAAATAAAAATAGTTCGGCATACTGATTAACCGAGTAGCTGGGATCTAATCTTCTTGTCGCCAAAATTTGTGGTAAATAGGCGAGACTGGCGAGCACCGCTGCGGAAAGGCCGCCCCGCCATCCGAAGTACAGTCCTGCGTAGACGACTGGGATATAGAACAGCCGCTGGATTAAGTAGTGCGTTTGTACCATCGAATCCGGTACAAAGTAATGGGCGATGCCGATCCCTGTTGTGATCGCTATCACGCAGAGGGCACGCAGAAGGTCTTTTCGCGGCATCTT
>DAISJE010000506.1:0-3818 GCA_036821665.1 Bryobacteraceae bacterium
ACATGCAGGAGGCCGTCAGCTTCTCTGTGAAGCGGCCGGTACTCATTGACCGCTTCTTGGAAGACGCGACCGAAGTGGATGTCGATGCTCTCTGCGATGGAAAAGACGTCCTGATTGCAGGCATCATGGAGCACATCGAAGAGGCCGGTGTTCACTCGGGCGACAGCTCTTGCGTGCTGCCGGCCATTTCCATTTCGAAAGCGAGCCTCGATACCATTCGGGACTACACGACAAGGCTCGCCCGCGCGCTGAATGTAATCGGCTTGGTGAATGTGCAATATGCGCTGAAGAACGGAGACGTGTACGTGCTCGAGGTCAATCCCAGAGCTTCGCGCACCGTCCCGTTCGTCAGCAAGGCGACCGGCGTACCCTTGCCCAAGATTGCAGTCGGCCTGATGCTCGGCAAAAAACTGGCAGACTTTTCGCAATTGACCGGCAACGTTGTGAACGGTACGCTTCCGGTGCCGAGTTTCTTTGTCAAGAGCCCTGTATTTCCATTCGCCAAATTTCCCGGCGTGGATCCAGCCCTCGGACCGGAAATGCGCTCAACTGGCGAAGTAATGGGCGTCGGCGAGAGCTTCGGAGAAGCATTTGCAAAAGCGCAACTCGCTGCCGGAACGCCTATTCCGGATTCCGGCGCGCTGTTCATCAGCGTGAACGATCGCGACAAGCCTGCGGCCGTAGAAGTAGCGAAGAAGTTCCACCAGTTCGGATTCGATCTGTTCGCGACGCGCGGAACTACGGCCGCTCTCAAGGCGGCGGGCTTACCTTGCAAAACCGTCTTCAAAGTAAATGAAGGGCGACCCAATGCCGTCGACCTGCTCAAAGCCGGTAAATTGAATCTGGTTTTCTACACTACGACCGGCAGCCACTCGTTTCCGGACGAGCAGACGATTCGCCGCAATGCGGTCATGTATCGCATTCCGTGCATAACCACCATGAGCGGTGCGAAAGCTGCTGCCGAAGCGGTGTCCAGCCGCCGTCGCGACCCGATTCGGGTCTGGAGTCTCCAGGAATTGCACGAGAGCCGTCAGCAATCAGCGATCAGCTCTCAGTCGGCAGCCGTCAGCAATCAGCTAACAGCAGCAACCTAATCGCTGATGGCTGACAGCTGAGAGCTTCAGTGCCTATGCCGTATTGAATGCGGCCGCGTGAACGGAATAAATTCCTGCATGAAATTGTAAGCGGCATCTCCGCCCAATCCGATCACCGCACGCACCAGGCCGTCCGATACCGACCCAGTGCTCGCCGGCTGCCAAACATTCGTAAATTGCCCACCCGCAAACTGGCTGATCACGCGGCCGTATGCAAATGACGAATGACCGCTGTCTGTCTTGCAGATGAAGGTTTGTTTCACCGCATTCAGCATCCGCTGTTTCTTACTCTTGTCTTCCGAAGGGAAGTAGCGCGGGTCTTCGTGAAGTGCGGATTCCAGCACGAAGGCAAACGTCTGCCGCGATAAATTGCCGGCAACACCCGAGCCCCAGCGTTTGGCAAAGCCCTGCACGCCCTGCCCCCACTCTTCGGGAGCGTTCCTTGCCTGGCCGATGGCCGCGCCGATCAGCCCCCCGCCAAATCCGCGCAATCCGAAACTCTGAACAACCCGGTAATCGAACTTATCGCCCACCGTAAACGGCGGGGCGGATACCGTATTCGGCAGGCTGACGATGGGCGTGTTTTGATCTTGCCGTGCCAGTTGTCCCGGCTGCGGCGGTGTTGTCTGTTGTGCCGCTGCAAGAGCCTGTATTGAGACAAGAAGAAGAGAGATAAGACCGATCCGCGATAAGGAGAGCACCCCAAGACCTGAAGCCAACATCTGCTATCTCCATGGTAGCCTCCGGTATGCTCTTCGTAGTTTCCGAGAGCGGCCAAGTACAATACCTTCGTGAAAATAGGAATGGTTGGATTAGGCTTTATGGGCGCTGTGCATCTGAGCGCCTACTCGAAAATTCCGGATGCGATTGTAACAGCGGTTTGCACACCCACCAATCGCGCGCTTTCCAACGACTTGAATAGCTACGGAGGAAACCTGAAACTGAATCTGGGCACGTTCGATTTTTCCGCTGTCCAGCAGCATCGCCAATGGCGAGATTTGGTTCAGGATTCGGATCTTGACATTGTGGACATCTGCCTTCCGACGGATCTGCACGCGGAAGTCTCGATTGCCGCCCTGAACGCCGGCAAGCACGTTTTATGTGAGAAACCAATGGCTCTCAGCGGCGCGGATTGCGATCGCATGATGAGCGCTGCGCGACAGAACAACCGCATTTTGATGATTGCACAAGTGCTCCGCTTTTGGCCCGAATACGTCGCGCTCAAAGATTTCGTTGCGGGCCGCAAATTTGGCGTCGTACGATCCGCAACCTTTGTCCGCCAGTGCGGCCTGCCCGATTGGAGCAAATGGTTGCCCGTTCCCGAGCGCAGCGGTGGAGCGGTAATTGACTTGCTCGTACACGACATAGATCAGGTGATCTCGCTGTTCGGCATGCCCGAGTGGGTCTCGGCCAAACCATTAGGCGATGTGGACGCCATCACCGCGACGCTCTTCTATTCCGGCGGCCCGGAAGTACGCGTTCAGGGGGGCTGGTTTTCGCCGGATGTGCCGTTTCAAATGGGCTTCCAGGTTCGAGCGGAACGCGCCGAAATGGAACTTACTCCGGACGGCTTGATGCTGAGCGATCAGACCGGCAAACGAAAGAAAGTGGAAACATCGGGCGACGGCTACGAAGCAGAGATTATCTATTTTATGGACTGCATCCGCGGCGGCAAGCAGCCGCAGCGCTGTCTGCCGGTGGACTCCGCGCGAGCGGTAAAGCTCGCTTTGGCAATGAAAGAATCGAGAGCGATGGGAGGAGAACAAGTTAAATGCTCGGCTTAGAAGATCTGGAGATCGGATTGATGTTTTGGGCAGGACCGGATGCCCGTCAGACATTGCGAAATGTGAAAGAGTTTGGAGTACGCGCCGGCCAGTTGGGCTTTCCCGGCGATCTGCCGCTAAACGGCGCTGCGGAGAAATGGGACGAGGCTTTGACGGCAGAACAGTTCACTCCCGTTACGGCTGTTTGCAGTTACGTCGGCGAAGACTACGCCGACATTCCGACCGTTCAGCGCACAGTTGGCCTTGTTCCACGCAATACTCGCGCAGAACGCGTGAAGCGCACGAAGGATGTATCCGACGTAGCCCGCAAACTGGCAATCGACAGCGTGGCGTGCCACATCGGCTTTGTGCCGGAGGAACCCGACCATCCCGAATACGCGGGCATTCGAGATATTGCAAGGGAGATCTGTGATCATTGCGGAGAAAATGGGCAATCCTTCACGCTCGAAACCGGCCAGGAGCCTGCGAAGGTTTTGCTGCGCTTCATTGAAGACGTGAAACGGCCGAATCTGAAAATCAATTTTGATCCCGCAAATATGATTCTCTACGGCACCGGCGATCCGGTCGAGGCATTAGAGGTGCTCGGCAGTCAAGTCATTTCGGTGCATTGCAAGGATGGCGATTGGCCGCCCGTCGATAAGCCAGCGGCGCTCGGTGTTGAGCGGCCTCTTGGTGACGGAAGTGTCGGTATTCCCCGCTTTATCGCGAAATTGAAAGAGATTGGCTATCGGGGAATTCTCAGCGTCGAGCGCGAAGAGCAGGATACGGCTAAACGTGCCGCCGATATTCGAAAAGCGATTGCTCTGCTGAAACGGCTCACGGGTCGCGCATAGGCGTTTGAGTCATCCAGCGTTCCGTTTCAGTCTTGGAAAGAACGCCCGTGACGGCTCCGATCTTCTGAACACTTAAGGCGGCAACTGCATTTGCAAAACGCCCCGCG
>DAISJE010000507.1:0-1827 GCA_036821665.1 Bryobacteraceae bacterium
TGCCTTCAAAACATCATTGCCGCGAACCCAGAGATCGATATCTCCAGCCGCCCGGAGCAACGGATCTGGCGTAAATGCAGGCGAGTGGGTCAAACCTTTAAGAACGATGCATTCGATGCCGAGTTGCTGGAGGCTTTCTGTAATTTCAAACAACTCGCATTTCAATCTGTAGAAGCGTTGCGCGTACCGGGTTTGCCGCCGGTCAATTTGTGCTCGAATCTTTGCCGGAAGTGCGTCTCCACAGAGCCACGGCAGCATCAACGTTAGCTGACGGGCATCGCACCATGGCAGCAGAAGTTCCCAATCGGCTGCATTTAGCGCCTGAAGGCCGGACGAGGAAGGTTCATTGAGGCGCAGCGCCTCCAACAATGCAATCAGGTACGGCGGTGCGCCGCGGTCTAAGAGATACGGCGGCGCACCTGCTATTTGCGCAGTCAAGATTTTAGACCTTCCGCTAACGTTTCCAAAAGGTCGATGGCCGGCTCTAATGCGCCGTAACGAATCTCGTAAATGGGTAGCTTCAATAACCCGCGCAAAGCCTCGACGCGTTCCTCAAAAGCAGGTAATTGAACGGCCCACAACGACGAACTGAGCCGCTCCCAGGCCACGTCGTAGGAAACCGGCAGCAGCAGCGGAGTTCCACCGCTAAATTCCTGACGATTGAGAAGAACGACATAGTCAATGGAACTCTCCTCAGCCGTGAGGAATCCATTCAGCGATTCTGTTCTGACTTCGATCGACGGCTTTCCGTGAGGGCGGAGTGTGCCTTTGAGACCCGCAAATTCGGGAAACAACTGGCCCGCCGACTCCCGAAACCTCAGGTTTTGAGGATGTCCGATAACGACCAGCGTCGTAGCGCAGCGTCGGAATACGCTCATATCATCGGAAACATACGTCCAGCCGCGGCGCGCACAAGCGTAAGCAAGCGACGACTTCCCTGCCCCCGAGAAACCCGCCAATAGAACTCCGACCCCTCGATATCTCACGCAAGCCGAATGGATAGTCACCAAATGCCTGATCTCCAGCAAGCAATAAGTAATTACGTCGAGAAAACATTGCCGGAAATAGTCGGTCGTTTCGGCCGTTGCCCTGGTTACCCAGCCGAAACCGAAACCGGTGTTCAAATCGAGGCTAGCGAAGTTCTCCGCATCAATAACCAGAGTCATCAGGTTGCCCTGAGACCGGAAAATAGGCGCTTCGGCGCGCGCGGGACTCGAACTCTCTGCAACTATGATCCGCACATCCAGTGGCACGGCATCAAACTTCTGGCGGGACGTGCCGTAGCTGATTGCGGCGGCATTTAATGGGATTGCGGAGTTCGAACGTATTCTAACCGGGAATCCGTACCGGTAGAAGAGCCCTTCATGATCGAGCGGTACTTTTGTCCGCAGTGGATCGCCAACTACGGGCTCGAACGCGGTAACCGTCGGCATGTGCGAAAAAAATGCTTAGGCCAGCAAATGCCACGACGCGTCGCGAACTGGTAGCATCGCGGTGCGGTCACGGCTGGGTGTGACTTGCTGGCCTCAAGGTAAGAGTAGGCGGCATGCGGCGCTAAGTGGTGAATGCGTTGTAAAACTGTCGTAAACCGGCAGTGGCGCGGACGATCGCGAAGCGTCGTCTGCGAGGCTTTTTGCGCTTTTACCGGCTGCAAGGCTTTCGCGGTGGTGGCGGACGATCGCGAAGCGTCGTCTGCGAGGCTTTTTGCGCTTTTACCGGCTGCAAGGCTTTCGCGGTGGTGGCGGACGATCGCGAAGCGTCGTCTGCGAGGCTTTGCGCTTTTACCAAATCTTGACAAGCGTTCAACGACGCGAACCGGAATTCCCT
>DAISJE010000507.1:1927-3812 GCA_036821665.1 Bryobacteraceae bacterium
TTTGCGCTTTTACCAAATCTTGACAAGCGTTCAACGACGCGAACCGGAATTCCCTCTACCATTCGGAAGGATCCGCCTGTGCGCTGTGCAATTGTTCATTACTGGCTGCTGGGAATGCGCGGCGGCGAAAAAGTCGTTGAAGCTCTCTGCCGTTTACTCCCGGGCGCGGACATCTTTACTCTGTTTTACGAGCCGGAACGCATTTCCCCTTTCCTCCGTTCACATACGATCAAAACTTCATTTCTGAATCCGTTCCGGCGTTATTATCGTTCGCTCCTTCCATTGATGCCCGTAGCTCTGGAACATATGGACCTTCGCGATTATGACTTGGTCATCAGCAGCGAATCCGGTCCGGCCAAAGGTGTACTTACTTCATCGCGAACAAAGCATATTTGCTATTGCGAATCTCCGATGCGCTATTTGTGGGATCTCTATCCCGCTTATATTCACGAATGGACTTCATCGGCGTGTAAGCGTGCTCTCATCGCGCCGATCAGCAGTTATATGCGTCTATGGGATTATGCCTCCGCGGCCCGCGTAGATACATTCATTGCAAACAGCCAGAACGTACAACGCCGCATCTGGAAAGCGTATCGCCGGGAGTCGGAGGTCATTTACCCTCCCGTAGAAGTGGAAACCTTCTACGGAGGCGCTTCGGACGATTACTACCTTGTGGTTTCCGAGCTTGTGGCGTATAAGCGCATCAGCGATGCCGTCCGCTGCCTCAAGCGAATGAAGCGGCGATTGAAAGTCGTGGGCGATGGCCCGGAATTCAAAGATCTTCGCCGTCTGGCCGGCCCGGAAACGGAATTTTGCGGCCGTGTTTCCGCTCCCGAGTTACGGCAGCTTTATTCGAGATGCCGCGCGGTACTCATGCCTGGTGAAGAGGATTTTGGCATTGTGCCGGTAGAAGCGATGGCTTCCGGAAAACCCGTAATTGCCCTGGGCCGCGGAGGCGTGTTGGAAAGCGTGCCGGAGCGAAATCCGCGCGCCGGATTCTTCTACGATGCCCCCGGAGAGGAATCATTGGAAGCGGCAATCAGGCGCTTTGAGCGCGAAGAATTGTCATTGTCAGCGCCCGACATTCAGTCAGCAGCAGCGCGATTTTCCGAAGCGCGATTCCAGGCCGAAATGCGCACTCTCATTTGGGGGCAAGAGGATCAATCGGAAAAATTCCCGCCCATCGTTCAATTTACAAAAGCGTGACATCTTAAGGACGACAGCGGGGCTCCCGGCCGCGTAACCTACAGGTCGGAACGAGACTTGAGCCCAATCAAATTTATTCGAACTCTGGTTGCGCTGTTGGCATTCGGCGGATGTTTAGCCGCCGATTCGGCACAGAACGGATACGTCGGAAGCATGGTCTGCAAGACCTGCCACCCCGATGTCTGGTTCCGGTTCTACAAAAACGCGCATTTCAAGAGCATTGCTTCCGGAAAAGAAGCTCCGGCCGATACCGGCTGCGAAAGCTGTCACGGTCCCGGGAAGCTGCACGTCGCGAATCACGGAGGCAAGACGACTATCATCTCCTTTCCTCGACTTTCACCTAAACAGGTATTGAACGCCTGCTTGCGCTGTCATTCAGACACGCTCGCCCGGGCCAATATCCGGCATTCTCCCCACACCCTGAATGACGTGGCCTGCACACAGTGCCATTCGATTCATAAAGCCGAGACGCCCAAATTTCTTTTGGCCAAAGCCCAGCCTGAACTCTGCTACGGATGTCACACCAATGTTCGCGCCGATTTTTCGATGCCGTTTAAACACCCTGTGAATACGGGCTTCATGAAGTGCACGGATTGCCATAATCCACATGGCACGTTTGCCCCAACGTGGCGCATGGCGGCTAGACCTTCTCTCGTTTCGCAGGCAGGCGGCAATGAGG
>DAISJE010000508.1:0-3805 GCA_036821665.1 Bryobacteraceae bacterium
GGATTGCGTTCGCGTCCGCTTATCCGATTCCCGCTGAACTCAACCCGGGTGAGATTCGCATGATCGTACAAGCATTTGCGGCCGCCGCGAAACGTGCGCTTGAAGCAGGCTTCGAGGTAATCGAACTGCATGGCGCGCATGGATACCTAATGCACGAGTTTCTATCTCCGCTCTCGAACAAGCGTCAGGATCGCTACGGGGGCTCGATCGAGAATCGTATGCGCTTCGCTCTTGAAGTCGTAGAAGCCGTACGCGCTGTGTGGCCGGAGCGTCTGCCGTTGTTTCTCCGGATTTCGGCAACGGATTGGGTCGAAGGTGGTTGGAGCCTTAATGATTCAATTCAACTGGCTCGCGCGGCGCACGAGCGCGGCGTAGATGTCGTCGATTGTTCGTCCGGTGGGAGTTCACCACAAGCGTCCATTCCGCTGAAGGCCGGATATCAGGTACCGTTTTCACAAGAGATTCGCCGCGAAGCAGGCGTTTTGACTGGAGCAGTCGGCCTGATCACAGAGCCGGCGCAAGCCGAGGCGATTGTCCGGGAGGAAGCTGCAGATCTGATCCTGATGGCGCGTGAGTTTTTGCGGGAACCATATTGGCCGATCAAGGCTGCGCAGGCACTCGGCGTAAAGATTCCCGTCGCGGTGCAATATGCCAGAGCATTTCCGAACCTAGGTGGCTGAGGAATAGGGCCGAGTCGCCGTCCTCGGTGTGGTGTTTCCGAGGTTTCTATAAGCGAACGGGCAAAATGGGGACAGGCAAAATGGGGACAGGCAACGAATTTCCGCCTCGTGCTTGATTCTGCGTCCGGACATTTTGGATGCGAAAATTCGAAGCCAGTCCCCATTTTGCGCGAAACAGTCTAGCGAATTATCGATGCCCACCGCCGCCGTGTACTGCTGCGCCTGCGGTCACATGGCCGCGGCTAACGTTTCCATGGCTCTCGAATGTGCGTCCACCCGCATAGCCGCGAACCGCCCAACCGCGGCCATAGTACGGTGACCGGTACCAACGTCCGCCCCACCACAATCCGGGTCCGTAGTAGAACGAAAACGAAGGTCCCCAATACGGATAGCCGTAGGCGTAATAAGGATACGAGTAGCCATATGGGTATCCATAGTAGGGTGGCGGCGGAGCCGAGGTCTGGTAAGCGCCCGGACCATAATTGGGGCCGTTGTCGTATGGGCGATCGTATTCGTTTGGCTGCACATAGCGGAACGCCTGCTGCCCGCGTTCAGTGGAGATCGTGACGGGTGCTTCAATTCTGAACGTCAGGATTTGCTCCGGATAGATCACGCTGGCATGGTTGCGCGTGACCAGCACACCGATAAGGCCAGCGGCCGCGCCGGCGCCTGCGCCAATAGCTGCGCCAGTCCCCCAGCCTGCCGCCGCGCCGATAGCAGCGCCAATTCCCGTGGTTGCCGCGACTGTGCCGAACTGCTCGCCGCCCGGCGTGGTGCCTCCACGACGGCTGATGAACTGTGTGCTGATGGGCACCTGCTGTCCGTCAACCAGAGTCATATTGACGAGTTGAATTCCAAGCCGGGCAGGAGTATCGAAGTGGTGCTTTTGAGCACTGACAACGCGGCCTCCGAGCGTTTGACCAGGTTCGGCAACTACCACGCCATTCACCACAAGTGGCTGAGCTAGTGTCGCGGTGAAAGCGTCGCCGGGCTGGTTCTTGTCGGATGAAAGCATTTGATTGACACGAACCGTTACATATGTGCCTTGCTGAACCGTTAAAGAAGCCGGTACCGGCGGGGGCGGTGGATAAGATTGCGTGTTCTGCTGATTGTAATTGGGTTGCTGGTTTGGACCTTGCTGGATTGGACCTTGCGGGTTGTAAGCCGGCTGGCTATTCTGCGGCGGCGGTGGTTGATTCGGATCGCCGGGCGGATTCTGTCCGTATTGCGGATATTGATTTGTACCGTAGCCCGAATTGGGTGTTTGCACCTGAGCGCTTGCATCGCCTACGCGCTTCCAGCCGCCGGAAGTGGGCGCGGATTGCTGAGCCGTTTGCTGATCTGTCTGGGGAAGCGGAGCCGGTCCCGTACCGGTATCTGTTTCCTGCGCGAAAGCGAACGTTGAAGCCGCTAAAAGCCCGACTGAAAAGTAGCGGGCGGCATTTCGAAGCGCTTTATTGGTTATGTGGTGCATGAGTGCCTCATTACTTCGGACGATTCGTACAATGCACGCGTTGCGCCATTTGACCTACTTATCTAAGTAGCTGAATGCACAGCATGTTGCTGGAAAGAGCATCCGGCTGCAAAGCACCGCCCTGGTGGATTTAAACCACTTGATCGGGGTGTGCAGTCTTCCGAGCGATCGAGAGTCAATCCTGCTCTACGAATACTTCTTCCCGCACGAGGTCGTTCAGCTTAACGCGAAACCCGCCGGTTAAATAGGTAAGCAGACAAAGGCCGATAACACACCAGACAATGCCCACCCATTTTGCTGTGCTGGACAGATTCAGGAAAATATAAAAGCAAACCAGAAATCCTCCGGCCGGAAGCAACAGACTGCTTAACAGAGCGGATGCGCCGCGCTCTCGCTCGCGGATAAAGCAGTGGCCAACTACGCTCAAATTGACTGCCATGAACCCAAGAAGAGCGCCGAAGTTTACAGCCTCTGCGGCGAGTTGAAAGGAAAGAAAGAATCCTCCGACAACGGCTACCGCACCCACCACGAGAACGCCAAAAGTGGGAGTGGAGTACCTGGGTTGAATATAGGTAAAAAGAGCAGGCAGCAAACGATCGCGCCCCATACCGAACAGAAGGCGTGACGCGCTTGCCTGGCCGGTGACCGCGCTGGCGAAACCAGCGACTACAAGCACGAACGAAACCATCGAGAACAAGGCCGCGCCGCCGGCGACGCGAGCGACATCGAGGAAAGCGGTTTCTACATTGGGGAAGCTCTTAAAATTGGGCCAAAGTAATTGGCCGAGGTATGCCTGGGCGATGAAAAGCGACGCCGAAATCAGGCATACCAGCACAGTTGCGCGACCGATATCGCGGCGGGGATTCCGGCAATCTTCGGCAAGAGTACTAATACCATCGAACCCTAAATAGCTGAAGGCGGCGATAGACGTTCCGGCCATCACGCTACGCACAGAGAAAGCATCCGGATTGTAGAAAGGTTTAGCGGACAGCAGAACGCCGGCGCCCTGGCCGCCGAGAAGCGCATGAACGGCTGTCACAAAAAACCACAACACGGCGGCGCTCATGATAGTCGTCATTATGAAATTGGCTCTATTGGTGACTTTCAACCCAAATATGTTTGCCGCTGTCATGACAACGGCAAATAACACCAGCCAGATTCCATACGGCAAAAACGGAAACAGGCGCGCAAAGGTCAGGGAAACATAAATCACGCTGAGAAGCGGCAGCAGCATGTAATCGAGCAGCATGGTCCAGCCGACCAGAAAGCCTGCAATTGGATGCAGGGCACGGCGGCTATAGGTGTAGGCTGAACCAGCGGCGGGATACACCGACGACATTCGTCCATAACTTAAAGCCGTCAAGATCATGGCGAACATGGCAATCAGATAAGCCAGCGCCATATGGCCCTTAGAGACGGTGCTGACGATACCGAACATCGGAAAGGGCGCGGTTGGACCCACGAATGTAATCCCGAACAGGACAAGAGCGGGTAATCGCAGGAACGGTTTGAGCCTGGTAGCGCCTTGGTCGTTTGCCATTCGAAGCCAATTCTCTCATCGCGCGCTGTTGGCAGGATTGAGCCCCAAAGTTGAGACGAGGAAATCGGGGGACACGCCTGCGGACCGGACACTGCGGCGATTCGGATTCTA
>DAISJE010000509.1:0-3802 GCA_036821665.1 Bryobacteraceae bacterium
CTACTGGATGTACCTGGGTGGCTGCATTTTTTTGTATTGGGGCGTTTTCAGCAACTCCGCGCCGGATGCCGGCTGGTTTTCCTATGTGCCACTGGCCGGCCCGCAATTCGATTTCGGAAAGCGCGCCGATTTCTGGTGCCAGATGATCACGTTCACCGAAGTCTCGGCCATGTGCGTTGGGGCGGAGCTTATTGCAACCATTTTTAAGATGCGTGCGCCCGGCATGACCCTCAATCGCATCCCCTTGTTCTGCTGGGCCATGCTGGTGCAGTCCTTCATGGTGATCTTTGCGATGCCGGCCATCATGATTGCCAGTTCTTACATTCTGGTGGACCGCACTTCCGGCACAAACTTTGTAAACCCGGCCGAAGCCGGCGACCCGCTGCTCTATCAACACGTGTTCTGGTTTTTCGGGCATCCGGAGGTCTACATCATGTTTATTCCGGCGCTCGGCTTTGTATCCGCAATCGTAGTCGCGCATGCCCGCCGGCAGATCTTCGGATATCCGGCGATGGTGCTATCGATGGTCGCGACCGGATTCATTGCATTCGGCTTGTGGGTACACCACATGTTTGCGACCGGTTTGCCGCAGATTGCACAGGCATATTTCACGGCTGCAAGCTTGATGATTGCGATTACCAGCGGAGTCCAGATCTTCTGTTGGATCGCTACCCTCTGGACGGGCCGCATTCGGATGAGCACAGCCATGCACTTCGCCTTTGGGTTCATTGCGATCTTTGTGCTGGGCGGCCTCACTGGAGTGATGCTCGCCTCCGTTCCTCTTGATTTACAGGTTCACGACACGTTTTTTGTGGTTGCGCACTTTCACTACGTGATCATCGGCGGGTCCGTATTCCCCTTGTTTGGCGCTTTTTATCACTGGTTTCCGAAAATGACAGGTCGCATGATGAACGAAACCCTCGGCAAGATCAATTTCTGGGTGCTGTTCATTGGCTTCAATCTCACGTTCTTTCCGATGCACATCCTCGGACTCAAGGGCATGACTCGCCGCATCTACACATATCCGCCGGAAATGGGCTGGGGCACGCTCAACTTGCTCGCTACCTGGGGTGCATGCATTATCGCGGCCGGCGGAGTGCTGTTCCTGATCAATGTGTTCTGGAGCCGCAAAGCCGGAAAGATCGCGGGAGACAATCCTTGGGACGCGGATAGCCTTGAATGGGCAGCCTCATCGCCGCCCGAAAACTACAACTTTGAATATCTGCCCGTTGCGACCAGCCGGTATCCTCTCTGGGTTCCCAAAGACGATTGGACTGTTGTAACCGGGCTGCGGAACGATCGCCGGGAAGTGCTTGTGACCACGCTGATGGATGCCAAGCCGCACCACCGCTACGTCATCCCGGGCCCCAGCATTTGGCCATTTCTGACCGCGATTGGAGTAACGGTGGGATTCGCTGGTTCCGTTTTCAACAACTGGTATATCGTCTGGGGCTCGATTCTAACCGGACTTGGTCTTATCGGCTGGTTCTGGCCGAAGCGTCCTGTGGAGATTCTGCCGTGAACACACTGGACGTCAGCGGTCTTCCGCCGTACGACATTTCCAGCCAGTCGCCGCTGTGGTGGGGACAACTGTGCATCGACATTATCGAGGGCACGATGTTCTCCATCCTCATCGCGGCGTATTTGTATGTACGGCTCCGCATGGACGTCTGGCCTCCCCCAGGCGATCAATATCCGCACCTGCTACTGCCAACGCTCTCCCTTATCGCACTTCTGATCAGCGTTCCTTTCTCATATTTCGCAAGTGAAGCAGCCAAGCGAAACGATCGAGGCGGCATGATCCGCAATTTGGCCTTGAACCTGGTCTTCGCAGCCACTTGCTTCATATTGCGAATTTTTGAGTGGCACTCGCTGAATTTCAACTGGCAGGCCGACGCACAAGGTTCGTACGTATGGGCATTCCTTGGGTTGCATAGCTTCGATTTCATCGCAGACGGTATCTTTACCGTCGTGCTTTTGGTTCTTATTCTCATTGGACGATCGGGGGAAAAGCAACGCCTGGGTGTTCACGTTGACAGCGTGGTGTGGTACTTTATCGCCGCCATTTGGATTCCCATTTACATCGTTATTTATTGGGGTCCGCACATCTTTGGAAGTCAGTAAACGAAGGCTGAGCGTATGAATCGCGACCTGGCATTGTGGATTGGGCTTCTTGCCGGCCCCTTCGTGTGGCTGGTCAGTTTCGAAGCGAATTTTGCACTGGTTCCGTGGACCTGCATCTGGCAAGCCAAGCTCACGCTTTACCTAGTCTCTCTGGCGGCGTTCGTGATATCGGGCGGAGCCGGCCTGCTCGCCTGGCGATTATGGAGCGAACTTGGACGGGAAGCGGACCCGCGCGGCGGGGATACGCTTTCCCGCAGCCGGATCATGGCGTTTGGAGGCGTCATGCTCAGCTCCTTAAGCTGTCTCATTATCGTGGCGCAGGCAATTGCCGAATCCATCCTGGGAGCCTGCCAGTGACAGTGAAGTGGAAATTTGTTTTGGCTGCCAGCATGTTTTTTCCTGCTGCTGCTCTGGCCCACACTGGGGAACCGCTGCGCCCCGACGATCTTTGGTCCGCCTGGGAATTCGATCCTGGCGTTGTCATTCCGCTCGTTGCCGCAGCGTGGCTTTACACGCGAGGCGCGCGCGCGCAGCGCATCTCTACTCCCCGCCAGCATCTTTTCTTCTGGTGCGGCTGGAGCTCGCTCGTTGTTGCCTTGATTTCTCCATTGCACCCACTCGGAGAAGCGCTGTTTTCAGCGCACATGGTGCAACACGAGATCCTGATGTTGATTTCGGCGCCGTTGCTGGTCCTTTCGCGCCCTTTAGTGACGTTTTTGTGGGGCATGCCTTTTGCATGGCGCCGCAGCCTTGGTCAATGGGCAAAGACCGATTACATTCACCGTTCCTGGACTTTTTTGACCGATCCGTTCACGGCCTGGTGGATTCACGCCGCCGCCATCTGGTGCTGGCATGCACCGCTATTATTCGATCTGACGCTCAAGAGCGAGCTTGCCCATACCGCCCAGCATTTGAGCTTTTTCCTCTCGGCCTTACTTTTCTGGTGGGCGCTGTTCTACGCGCATGGCCGGAAGGCGTACGGCGCGGGCGTTTTCTATGTTTTCACGACCGCTGTGCATACCGGCATTTTGGGGGCGCTTCTAACCTTCGCGCCGCACATCTGGTACTCGTCCTACCTGACCACGACGCAAGCCTGGGGATTGACGCCTCTGCAGGATCAACAGATCGGTGGCTTGATTATGTGGGTGCCGGCCAGTGTGGTCTATCTCATTGCCGGACTGTGGCTATTCGCCGAGTGGTTGAAAGAGAGTGACGCGATGCTTGAAAGGACCCGCAGTGCGAAGTAAACTGCTCAGCTTTCTAGCCCTATTTGCCAGCGTTGTATCCACCGGATGTAACAACGGCAGCGCGCGGCAGCATGCTAGCGCGGTAACCACCGGCGGGAATGTATTTCGCGGCGCCCGGATGATCCAATACTATGGCTGCGGTTCCTGTCATATCATCCCCGGCATTTCCGGCGCGGCCGGTTTGGCTGGGCCGCCATTATCCGGCATAGCGAGCCGGATGTACGTTGCCGGGGTGTTACAGAACACACCGCAAAATATGATGCGGTGGATTGAAAATCCAAAAGCTGTGGACGAAAAGACCGTAATGCCGAATTTGGGGGTGACTCCCCGCGATGCGGCCGATATAGCCGGATATCTCTACACGTTGCGATAGACACGCCCAGCTTCGTAGGCGCACGGGAGCACGTGTTTTACGGAGGTAATTTGAATCC
>DAISJE010000510.1:0-3801 GCA_036821665.1 Bryobacteraceae bacterium
TGTGGGAAGGCTACGGGCCGGGAGTACCGTATGCGAACATGACGTGGTATAACGGCGGCTTCGGATATGACCATTTGAACCGTCTGACTTCGGCCGGCGATGCGGGCTGGAGCCGCACGTTCAGCTATGACACCTACGGGAACATGTCGGTAACGAGCAATTCGAATGTGCCGCTGAACGGGCTGACGCCGCAGGTTCTGCAGGCTCCCTATAATCCGTACAATGCCAATAACCAATTGGTGGCAGGGGCATACGACGCGGCGGGCAACCTGGGAACGATCGGCGCCTTGTCCTTGTGGTATGACGCCGAAGGGCGGCAGATTCAGAGCTACGATGCGGGGTCGAAGACCACGGCATATTACACCTACGATGCGGATGGGCAGCGCGTGCAGAAAACCCTTTCCAATGGGCCGGCCACGGTTTACATTCATGACGCGTTTGGAAACCTGGCTGCGGAATACGCCAGCAGTGCGCCTCCGCCTCCCTGCACGACCTGCTATTTGAGTTACGATCATCTGGGTAGCGTGCGGTTAATCACGGATCAGAATGCAAACGTCGTCTCAAGGCACGATTATCTGCCGTTTGGCGAAGAGATTCCGAACGGCAGTGGAGGGCGCAGCGGCAACGGCTTCGGAGCTTTTTCGAATGTAAACCAGATGTTCACGGGGCAGGAACGGGATGGAGAACTGGTGCCGAATACGGATTTCTTCAATGCCCGGTATTTCATGGGTGTGTTGGGAAATTTCACACGGCCCGATCCCGGAAACGCCGGAGCGGATCTGTACAACCCGCAGAGCTGGAATGCGTATGCGTATGTGTTGGGGAATCCGTTGAACGGAGTGGATCCTAGCGGAATGTGGGATGTCGGTTGGCTGGATGACGGTGGCGGTTGCGACTGGTTCGATCCCTTCTGCTGGCCGGTTCCGCCGTGCTTTTTCTTCAATTGTGTCGGAGGTGGCGGTGGCGGCGGTGGAACCAATCCGAATACACCCAGAAGCACGCCCTTACCTCCGAATTCGTTCCCAGGCGGCGAAGCGCTCGGGCTGCCGCCGGGCATGCGCGTGCCGTTACCGCGTCCGGCGGTGTTGCTCGGCCTCAATCTGAATTTGAATTGGGACTTCGGGGTGTGTGGGAGGAGTGGCGGAGGGGTTTGGATCAGGATCTGGTCCTTCCGGAAGATCGGGAATTCGTTCAGAAACTTGAGAAGCTAGGCAATGCTGTTTGCGACACTGAGCCGTACGTGGCGGACAAACGCCGGAGCGCGGTGGCCCTAGCGAGTTATTAGGGGTAATTTTCTGCTGTTTTGATCAACCCAAACGCTTCAAACTCCGCCTACATCCGGTCCCGCACATGGTGCAAGTAACTCTTCGCGGCGAGCGCGAGAACGATCAGCACTGCCACGGCCAGTGCTGTCCCCTTCAAGGTTGCAAAGGCCGCAACAATCAGCAAAGCATAAAGAACAAGGGCGGTTCGCAACCCAATGACGCTTCGAGATGGTTCAGTCGGTGTCATTCGGCAGGCATATTGTAAGCAAACGAAAAGGCCAGCCGGATCTCGTATCCCTTAAAGTCGGCCGGTAAGGGTGGCAAGGGATTCGACATGCTGAGTCCGGCTACCGCCGCGCGGTCCAGCGGTTCTGAGCCGGACGGATCGGCAGTGACCAATTTCGGAATAGTGCCGTCGCGGCTGATGATGAATTCAACCACGGTGCGCCCGCGTAGAGTTCCCATTCGAGCGCTCTCCGGAATGACACGCCGCCAGTTCGCTCTCACAATCGACAGGATCTGTCTCAAATACGGCTTGAAATCCGCGCCTTCCGGATCGCTCTGCAACTCCACGGCAGCGTGCTGCCCTTCATGACGGCCGAGAGCGCCAGGAGCTCCCAGGCTGGGTTCCGAAGGAGAATCGTCGCTGATAACCAAATGTCTGCCGTTTGCATTTTGCGCCAGGCCGTTAATGGCTGCCTGAATGCCGGACTTCGGCGGCGTGAGTTTCGGATGAGCACTCGGAGGGGCTTGTGTACCGACATCCTGAAATGGGCTGGTTGAGGGAGCCGGAGGCGGCGGTGCGGTAATTCCATTGGGCGAACCGAGGGGCAGCGGAGTGGGTGCCTGATTAAGGGCCAGCGCCGGCGCTTCCGGAAGAATTTGGGGAGGATTGTTCAACGCCTTTGGCGTGGATTGCTTCGGCAATTCAAAACGCTTGACACTTGGCCGCGGCGCAGACGGCTTCGCCTGCGATTGCCGCGAAGCCATCAGGTCCGCTAAGTCGATTTGCTTGGAAAGCTTTTGGCGGTTCGGTTCGCGCTGGGTCATAACATCACGCGGAAGATAAAGGGGAATATGTTGTAACCGGACTGCTTGAACGGGCTCGCTTGGCGTTACACCTGGTATCTCGATCGCGAGCAGAAAGAGGACGAAATGCAGCGCGATAGAAGCCGTGAAAATGCCGGTCCACTGCGGTCGCGATCGCTGCGGCCATTGCAGCAGTAAATTCAGCTCGACAGGCGAAGGCGGCAGCACGATTTCGCCCTGCGGTGCAAGCGAACGAACGTCCGCCGTCTCTACTAAGGTAACCAGGGCATTCGCCATACCGCTCGGAAGGAAACGACGCTCTCGGAGGTGAGAAGGTTGCCGGATCACCCGAAGAAGTCAACTCCGGCGCCGGATTGTCTCTGAGACTAAGTTCGTGTGTTCTTTGATTTTAGCAAGAATAGCTTCGGCTACTCGGAGAGCGTTAGTGGCCTGGAAACCGTCTACTTTGGAGGCGCTCCGGGTTCGGACAGCCTCGAAGAAGGCGGCTAGTTCCAGTTGTAGCGGTTCGCCCGGCGTCACAGAAAGCGGTTCGAAAGCGATTGCGCCGGTGTCGATTCCGCCCGGCGGAGTGACGGTTGGAAAATCGGGGACACGCCTGCTGATCGGACGCTGCGGAAATTCGGATACTAGCCCGGAGTGTCCCCGATTTTCCGATTGCGGCGCTGGTTTGACAGCAAGGCGAATGGCGTCCTGGCGGTGATAATCGATAGAAATGTATTCGCCCGGCTGAAATAGCCGCAGCTTGCGAACTTTCTCGGTCGACACACGGCTGGCAGTCAGATTGGCGATACAGCCATTCGGGAAAGCGAGTCGCACATTGGCAATATCCACTTGCGGCGAGAGAACAGAAATTCCGGCCGCTCGAATCTCTTGCGGTAACTCTCCGGTGAAACTTAAGACAATATCAAGATCGTGAATCATCAGGTCCAACACGACATCGATATCCAGGCTGCGAGGCGTAAAAATACTCAGCCGGTGCACCTCAAAAAACAGCGGGAGCGTCAATGCTTTCTCAAGAGCTATTACGGCCGGATTGAAGCGCTCCAAATGTCCGACCTGTAGAATGCGGGCACGCTCTCGCGCAAGCCGGGCCAGGCGCTCTCCGGCGGCCGAAGAGTCCGCAATCGGTTTTTCCACCAGGACGTCAACGCCGCATTCCAGCAGATGAGTTGTAATCGCTTCGTGCGTAATGGTAGGCGTGGCTACGATCGCGGCATCAAAAAGTCCGACCGCTTCCGAGATTCCGGGGAAGGCTTGGGTGCCGTGATCGCGGGCAAGCTGCTGCGCCTTTGCGAGATCCGTATCGATAATAGCCGCGAGCTCGACGTCTTCGAGCCGATCGATAACGCGAACATGGTTTTTCCCGAATGAACCGGCTCCGACGACGGCAGCGCGAATCTTCTTCATCTCTGTGCGAGTTCGAGAACAGGATAACCGGCGATGGCGATGCCCGCCTGGTTGGCGCGTTCGATCATTTCGACTTTAT
>DAISJE010000511.1:0-3797 GCA_036821665.1 Bryobacteraceae bacterium
CTATTGCCGAACGCCGTAAAGGACTCGGAACCAGCCAGAGCGACGTGTTTGCAAGGCATTGCTGAGGTAGTACGCGTGGTGGCGGGTGCCTCCGGCCATAGCTTTAGCATTGGATGCCGGTTGAGCGATTACCGTGTGCTAACGAATCCTGAACTCTCGGCGGTGGAACTCTCAGCGCTTCTTTCAGAGGATGGCCGCTTCGAAGGGTGGCTCGCACACGGAGCTATCGTTTGATGAGACTTTAGCGCCTGCCATGGTCAATCAGTTGCATGCGTTGAAACTTCTGCCGATTGCAATGACCCCGTTAAGAAAGCATCTGATCCTGCTCGCGATGCTATGTCTTGCGTTCTTCACTCCCAGTCATGCGACTGGACGAACCGCATCCGGACTCGGCGCCACCCCCGAGCGGCAAACGAGTATTTCGGAAGCGCCCGATCCCGCAACACCGTTTCTCGTTGGAGCGGGCCTTATTACACTCTCGGTCGTAATCCGCCGTCGAAGGAAGTTACGGAGCAAGGAATCGACGGCAACAAAAGTAAACGGTCGAGAAGATAGTTAGAATCGCTGCATCAAAAAACCGAGTCGTGAACGGCAACGGTCGCTCTTGCCTATGTGCCTGAGCAATTTCTTGCGCCCTTATTGTCAAAAACGCCATTCCAGAGAATAGACCCACGAAACGTCACTTCTTCTCCAAATTAGGCAAGTACTAACGGTAATGCAACTCGAGAGATCCCGAGCTAGATTAGTTCAAGAGGATACACTTTGATGAGATGAGCCCAATCTCGCGGACCGGCTTTCCCGCCGGTACAACTTTGAGATCGCTATTCTGAACATCAACCCTAGAGCCGTTCCACCGATATTGATCAGAACATCGCGGATCGCCGGATCCCGGCCGGGAAAGATGTTTTGAAGAAGTTCGCTGCAACTTCCAACCAAGGCTCCCATCAATAGAATCCAACCGATCTTTTTAGAGCCCTTTTCGAGCGCGCCCCACAGCAAGATCGCAAATATAGCAAACAAACCAACATGTACACTTTTGTCTGCCATAAGGTGAACGACATCGTATGACGACGTCCCTGGCTGAAGATGCGTGAGCAAGTGGGAAAGCGCGCTAAACGCTTCTTCCGACGACTGCCCGGCAAGTGAGCTCGAAGAGAAGAAAATAACTCCGATCCAAGCGACTGCAGCCCAAGCCCAGACGTTCATCCGATGAAAAATCATGTAGAGATCACAAGCCTAGTCGGTCCCAGGTTACTAGATCGTCCGGCTTGAGTCTGTCTCCCTATAAAAATAAATCCACAGTTGCCAAACGGGTATTAAATGGAATTAAATTACGTTGGAGGTAAGAGGATGTCGAGATACTTCGCGGAGTTTATCGGAACCTTCGTGCTCGTGTTCGCGGGTTGTGGTTCTGCGGTATTGGCTGGCGACAAAATCGGTTTTGCCGGAATTGCCCTTGCCTTCGGCCTTTCGCTGCTGGTCATGGTCTATGTCATCGGGCACATCTCCGGCTGTCATATCAATCCAGCCGTCACGCTCGGCGTCTTTTTGAGCAAAAAAATGGAACGCCGGTACGTAATCGGCTACTGGATCGCACAGATCCTGGGGGCAATTTTTGCCGCACTTTGCCTGCTTGCGATTGCTAAAGGCGGACCGAATGGTTACGATCCCGCCTCACTCGGATTTGCCGCGAATGGCTATGGCGTGCATTCGCCTGGGCACTATGGACTCGCTGCTGCCGCGCTCACGGAAATCATTCTGACCTTTTTCCTTGTCCTGACCGTCATTGGTGCAACGGATCTGAAGGCCCCCGTCGGCTTTGCCGGCATTGCCATTGGACTCGTTCTAACGATGGATCACCTGGTCGGCATTCCGATCACGAACACGTCGGTAAACCCGGCTCGCAGCATTGGCCCCGCCTTATTTGTGGGCGGGTGGGCATTACAACAGCTCTGGCTGTTCATTGTGGCCCCGCTTGTCGGCGCTGTCATTGCGGCCTTCGTTTACCGTGGTATAGCGGTGCCGATACTCACCACCCGGGAAGCGGAGCGGGCGTTACCGGCGGAGCAGGATGAGCGGCTGAAAAGTAGGGCGGCCGCTCCTTAGAGCAGTGGCCTCCAATTCCTGCACGGCCGAAAGATTAGTAAGCTGCCCGGGGAGCGAGCGCACCGCGTGTCTGCGGCATCTTGGTTCGCTGATTCAACTTGAGCGCCGAAAAGATCTGAGTTGTGACTTCATCGGACGGGCGATCCGCCCGAATACGATGGTAATTCTGACCCCGGTAATAGCGCGCCAGTTCGCTCGCATTTTGTTTGTATAACCGCAAGCGCTCCCGTATCGCGCCAGGATGGTCGTCAGCTCGTCTTATGAGTGGCGCTCCGTCTAATTCGCACACCAGCGGGTTTCTGCTGCCGGTATCGACACTGAAAATACGAGCGCACCGCGCACACTGGCGCCTCCGCTCCAACCGTGTGATCACCTCTCGCTGCGATATGGCAAAATCGAGCACCGTCGGACCCGCTATATCAAGCTTCATGAGAAGGTCGTCCAGGAAGCGTGCCTGTGAAACAGTTCGTGGATAACCGTCCAAAATGCACCCGGAGGCGCAATCGGCGTTCTGGAGCCTACGCGCCACCACTTCGCTCACCAGCCCGTCGCTCACCAATTGGCCCGAGGAAAGCATCGCGGTTAGTTCTTGACCCAATAAAGAACCGGATTGGCATTCGGTTCTCAAAATTTCCCCTGTCGAGATGGCAGGAACTCCCAGAATAGAAGCAAGCCGCGCAGCTTGGGTCCCCTTGCCCGACCCTGGCGGTCCGAAAAGAATCAGAACACTAGCTGAGTTCATAAAACCGCCACCCCCATTCCACTGCCTAGTTTCACGAATTAGGACTAAGTTTTTCAAATTAGGTAGTCCGGGATGGACCACCTGTCCACGACGCATCGGCCCATTTCCCCGCACGGGCAGAGCGGAGCATTATGTGCAAGAGACAGGCGGAGAAAACGAAGATGGCCGCAGACCGGTACAGTCGTATCTGAACGAAGGCTAACTCCCTTTGAAACAACATCTTCGGAATGCAAATCCAGGTAGTATAGAAATAGTCATATCCGCTTGAGGCGGCAATGATACGGAGCGGACGAGGTCTTTTACAACCAGAACTGCAGGATCGATTTTTCGGCCGCGTTCTGTTATGGCGCTGCGAAACAAAGGAAAACCAGTGGAAAAGCTTGCGCAAAATATTCAGGAGGCGTTTCTCAATAACGCCAGGAAAGAAAAGACTTTCCTTACGATTTATTTGATGAGTGGCGTTAAACTATCGGGCCGAATCAAGAGCTTCGATAAGTATTCGGTAATTCTGGAGACCAATAACCAGGAGCAGCTCATTTTTAAACACGCAATCTCCACTGTGGTCGTTTCGAAACCGCTCCATTCCGTGGCTGCTCACGGTGCGGGAGGTGGAAGCACCCCCGGAGCTCCGATGCCGCCCGAGCCCTCGGAAAGCGAACATTAATATAAGTCGCCACCAAATGCCGAACGTGCAAGGGTCCGAGGAGCGCACCCTTCTTGTCGGACTCGAGCTTACCGGGCTGCCATACGCGAGATCTTCGGCTTCCGATAAGGAAAACACCAAAGAGTCATTGGACGAGTTGACGACACTCGCAGAGAGCGCCGGAGCCATCGTCGTCGACCGCGTGATTCAAGCGCGCCCTTCTATCGATCCGGCCACATTGCTCGGCTCCGGGAAAGTAGACGAGATACGCGGCCGCATCGATTCGGAGCACATCGACACTGTCAT
>DAISJE010000512.1:0-3795 GCA_036821665.1 Bryobacteraceae bacterium
GGAACTTGGACCGGATAGGCAGCGGCGGTAACCAACCGCCGCGCGGGATGCCATCCCGCCCGACAAGAGGGCGTCTGCCCCGCCCAGAATCTCCAAGCGCCAAATCTCAAGCTGCGGGTGGACCAAACATCGATTTCAACTGCTTCACTGCTTCGGCGAGCGCGATATAGATGTTCAGCAGACCGAGGCCGCTAATCGCGCCACGGAAATAGGGACTCATCCAAAGCTTCGCAAAGGACCGTGAATGAACGGGCACCCAGCTCAGCTCCCATAATTTCAGCCAAGGGAAGACGAGCAGAAAAAGGCCAAGTTCGAAGGCGAACACGATCAAGCAAAAAGCCAGTACACGATGATGCCATCGCATGAAACGGGCCGGTTTAGGAGGAGACGGCGCTGCCGGCGCTGGCAAAGTCATGCCTCGGCTCCGGCCGCGAAACATTCCACCGCTTCCGTAGAATCATCGAAGAGTTCTCGTTGAGTGGGAGGGTCATTTATGTACCCGGTCCAATGTAGTTGCTCAGTACTGAGGCGGACGGGCCAGAAACTAAACCGGTGCATCAGTGTAGGGCCATGTTTTCGTAAGGCGCGCTTATGGTCGGGAGTTGAATAACCTTTGTTCGAAAGCAAGTTGTACTGAGGAAAAACTTCATGCCAGCGAGCCAGCACGGCGTCACGATGCACTTTGGCGAGAATGGAAGCCGCCGCTATGGCCCGGCAACGCGCATCGCCATCGATGAGCGGGCGCTGCTCAACGGCAAGATCGATCTTAATAGCATCAATCAGCAGGAAATCGGGCCGAATAGGAAGCGTCTCAACGGCACGCAGCATAGCAAGCCGCGCGGCTTGATAGATATTGATCTGATCGATTTCGAATGGATCGGCGCCTCCCAAAGCCCAGCAGATGGCACGCGCTTTTATCTGAGCGGCAAGGTTTTCGCGTTCCTCGGCGCCTACGATTTTGCTGTCGCGCAGGCCCCGAATGGGACGGTCGGGGTCCAGAATGACGGCGGCAGCAAATACCGGCCCGAATAGGCAACCGCGACCAACTTCGTCAACGCCGGCAATCCGCGTAAAACCGCGCTCGCGAGCCTCACGTTCGTAAGAGCTGACGCAACGAATACACCTCGGCTGCGCGTCTTCTCCGGAACTTTTGGCGCGCCGGCGTCCCATGTACCGCCCTTTTGCCTGAGGTTCGGAGGTCGCTATTCGCGCTCGCGTAGACGGGCTGCTTTGCCTCTCAGGTTTCTTAGGTAATAGAGCTTTGCGCGGCGAACACGGCCGGTACGAACGACGTCGATGTGGTCGATTACCGGTGCGTTCACAGGGAAAATGCGTTCAACCCCATGGCCGAAGCTCATCTTCCGGACGGTAATGGTCTCCCCCATGCCCGTGTTTTTCCGGGCGATGACGGTTCCTTCGAAGGCTTGCAAACGCTCCTTGTCGCCCTCTCGGATCTTGACATGCACGCGAATCGTGTCGCCTGGACGAAATTCAGGGTGCGGCGCTGTTCGAGCGTGCTTGCTTATAAATTTGCTGACAAGTGCGTTCTGCATGGTCTAGTTCTGCCTCGTGCGGGATCCGGCGGCCAAATCTGGCCGGAGCCGTTCTGTTTTTTCACGCGACGCAGCCCGGCGCCAGCGTTTGATCTCCTCATGATTTCCGCCCAGCAGCACTTCGGGCACTTTCCAGCCGCGGAACTCCGCCGGCCTGGTGTACTGCGGACAATCCAATAAACCTTCGTTCTCCTCGCAGAAGCTTTCGTTCCGCGTGGATTCTTCGTTGCCGAGCACGCCGGGAATCAGCCGCGCTACAGCGTCTATCACGACCGCGGCGGCCAGTTCCCCGCCACTTAACACAAAGTCGCCAATCGATATCTCGTCATCGACCAGATACTCGGCCACTCTCTCGTCAACTCCCTCATACCGGCCGCAGATCAGAACCAGTTCATCCAGCGCCGACAATTCACGCGCGACGCTCTGACCGAAACGCCGGCCCTGTGCCGAAAGCAATACCACTCTTTGTCCTGCTCCCCGCTGCGGCAGAATGGCTTCCACTGCGTCAAACAGAGGCTCGGCCTTCAACAGCATGCCTTCGCCTCCTCCGAACGGCCGGTCATCGACAGTCCGATGACGGTCGTACGTCCAGTGTCTCAGATCGTGAGTCCGAAACTCCAGAAGTCCACTAAGCTTAGCCCGGCCGATGACCCCGAAATCGAATAATCCGGAAAAGAATTCCGGAAAAATCGTGACGATGTGTAATCGCATGCCGTTATAAATCCAACAGACCATCGGGCAGTTCTACCCGGATGCTGTGCTGACCGAGATCCACTTCGCACACGCGGCGAATAAATGGAATCAAGACCTCGCGTCCATCTCCACTTACTTCCATTAGTGGAGGCCCGCCGTACTGTTGCCAGCCCGTCACTACGCCCACGCGCTTACCGCTCACCGTGTCGAACACAGAGCACCCGATAAGGTCCGATTGAAAAAAATCGCCTTCGGGCAATATCCCGCGGCTTTCAAACGGGATCCAAAGATCCGCCCCCCGAAAACGCTCGGCGGCATCGATCGAATCGACTCCGGTAAACTTCAGGATCCAGTTACCCTTGTGGGGTTTCGCCGAAACAATCTCAACGGAGGCATTGCCGCCATCGGCGCCATCGGTCAACCGGACATTCGCCGTTTTGAGATTTTCAATGCGGCCCGGCACGTCCGTCTGAGCCCGCACGATCACTTCACCGCGGTTTCCGTGAGGCCGGATTATCTCGGCAATTACAACCCTCTCCGGGGCCACGAAACGAACCTATTCCAAAATCTCCAACGAAAAGCGGCGGTTTAGTTTTGTGCCAACAGCTCCTAAAAGCGTGCGGATCGAGCGTGCCGTCCGGCCCTGTTTTCCTATAACCTTGCCAAGATCGCCTTCGGCTACACGCAATTCAAAAACAGTGGCGTGCTCCCCGGTCACTTCATTCACGACTACGCCATCCGGCGTATCGACCAGAGCCTTAGCAATCTCTTCTACCAGCGTTTTCACGCCGTTGCTGTCGTCCATGGGTATTTGTGTTTTTCAATCCGGCATTGCGCCCGATTCCTCAGCGCGCCCAGTGTGCTTCTACGCGGTCGCCGGAGCCTCTGTCGGTGTCGATTTGAGCAGGCGGTTCACGGTATCGGACGGCTGCGCTCCGTTCTTCATCCAATACTGAATTCGCTCGCGATCCAGTTGGATCTGAGCAGGCTTGGCGACGGGATTATAGTGACCGACAACCTCAACCGAGCGGCTATTTCGGGCTCGATCTCTCTCAATAACCACCACACGATAAGTGGGTTTTTTCTTGGCGCCAAACCGCGCCAGGCGAATTGCTAACATCGTAACCTTTTCTTTTTTATATTGTTACAAACTTGCCCGGAACAAACGGCCCTTAAAACCCAGGCAGGCCGGGCAGCTTCATTTTTGCCAGCTTCTTGCCGAGCAATCCACCCTGGCTGGTGAAGCTCTTCATCATTTTACGGGTCTGCGCATACTGCTTCAGAAGATTGTTGACGTCCTGCACGCTGGTTCCGCTGCCTTTGGCGATCCGCCGGCGCCTGGAGCCATTGATAATCATGTGGTTGCGGCGCTCTTTCGGGGTCATGGAGTCAATTATGCAGACCACCCGGTCGATTTCCTTTTCGTCGATCTTGGTGTCTTTCAGATCCTTGAGCGGCCCGATTTTGGGCATCATATCGAGCAATCCGCCGAGCGAGCCCAGCTTGCGCACGGTCTCCAGTACGCCCCGGCAGAAGAAGAGGGCCCGTT
>DAISJE010000513.1:0-3784 GCA_036821665.1 Bryobacteraceae bacterium
GCCTTCGCTTACAACGACGCCTCGGAAACCCAGTTCCTGGCGCAAAACATCGTTGGTCCACTTCTCGGAGGCGTGCGCCGGTACGTCCTCAATCTCGGGGTACCCGGCCATGACGCCCAGACCACCGGCTTGGGTGATGGCGGCAACCCAGGGAAGCAGAAAATTCTCGCGCAAGGCTCGCTCCGATAACTCGATTGCGCCTCGTTCGAGACCGCTCGCGGGTTCGCTTTGGGTGGGAAAGTCAGTGAGCACGGCGACAACTTTGTCCGACGCCGCAATATTGGTTCCCTGCGTACCCCGGACGATACTTTCCGCGATGCGTGAGTACAGGTAAGGATCTTCGGTGTACGCTTCTTCGTTCCTCCCCATTCGCGGGTCGCGATCCAGCTCCATCACGAGGGTGGAGAGCATGTGGATGCCAACGGCCCGGGCCTCCTCCGCAGCCGCTGCGTAAATGGATTTCACGAGCTCCGGATCGAACGTGCTGCCAATGGCGAGGCCCTCCGGAAAGATAGTCGCGCCGGGAAACATCGCGCCGTGCGTGCCTTCCTCGTCCTCGAGAACAGGTATCTTCAGACGAGTTTGAGTGAGTGCAATCTTCTGTAGCTCGTTGAAATACTCTGCTTGCTGGCGAGTGCCGTTGTGCAGAATCTCATTGGCGAGCGTGAAAAAACCGCAACCGGGACCAATCTCCTGTGTGTATGTCCCGGCAGCGAATCTGCGGCAAGCCTCCATTTTCGATGGAATATCTTTGCCGAGCTGTCTCACATAGACACAAGGCAGATTGAGCTGCCCGACTTTTTCCTTCAGCGTCATGCGGCTCATCAAATCGTCCACACGTTCCGCAATCGTTCGCTTCGAATCGCGGTACACGGGCAGCCGATCGCCGGCCTGCCCGCAAAGCACCGGCACAGATAGCAACACAGCCGCAATCACAAGTAAGAGACTATTCATTGCCATTGCCCTCCAGCAGCCGATGCGTTTGAACATTATAATGTGTCAAATGCTGGCCTTCCGCTCGAGCCATCCCCAATACAGGCGTCTTTTATTTACGGCGCTGGTTTGCACTCTGACCCTTTCCGCGCAACAGAAAAAGATATTGGTCGGAGGCGGCGATGAAGAGTTAGCACAAGATTTGCAAGGAGTGACAAGTAAAGCCAAGGTCGTCGCAGTTACGAATGCCAACGTCATGCAGGAGGTTGCCGATGCGGATGCCTTTATCGGCAATATCACTTCGGCCGAAGTGCGTGCCGGCAAAAAGCTTCAGTGGGTTGGCGTAATGAGTGCCGGTGTCGAAGGAGTTCTATTTCCAAAAGACGGAAGCAGCGATTTGCGCGATAGCAAAATTATTCTGACGAATAACAAAATTGTCCAGGGTCCCGAGATTGCAGATCATGCCCTTGCCATGCTCCTAATGCTCTCCCGCAACCTTTACGCTCTATATCGCAACGACGAACAGGAAATCTGGAACCCGCGTTCATTCCATGGCATTGAGCTAAACGGTAAAACTGCAGTGATCGTCGGTGTAGGCGGAATCGGAACACAAATAGCAGTCCGCGCGAACGCATTCGGCATGACGGTGATCGGGGTCGATCCCAAGGATGAGCCGTTTGTTCCATTTATCAAGCGTATGGTTAAGCCCGATCAGTTCGACGATGTCATTCCTGAAGCAGATGTCGTATTTCTCTCGGTTCCCCATACCCCGAAGAGCCACAAAATGATGGCGGCCCGCGAGTTTGAACTTATGAAGAAGAATTCCTACTTCATCGCGGTTAGCCGCGGCGGAATCTACGACATGAACGGATTGGTAAAGGCTCTTGATGAAAAACGGTTGGCGGGAGCGGGAGTCGACGTAACCGATCCGGAGCCGCTACCGAAGGGACATGCTCTTTGGAAGTTCCCAAACGTTGTGATCACCCCGCATATAGCGGGCCGCTCGGATCGGGATGCGGTGCGCATGGTCGGAACGATTAAGAAAAACCTTCTGCGCTTTGTTGACGGCAAACCCTTGATCAACGTGGTTGACAAACAGAAGGGCTATTAAAACTCGCGGCGAACGAGTTTATTCGCCGGACTCGCCGCTAACTTTCAGAACCGCCAGAAAGGCTTCCTGAGGTATATCAACGCGCCCAACGCGCTTCATGCGCCGCTTACCTTCTTTTTGCTTTTCCAGCAGCTTGCGCTTGCGCGTGATATCGCCGCCATAGCATTTAGCAAGCACGTTTTTGCGCATCGCGGAAATCGTCTCGCGAGCAATGATTTTGTTACCAATCGCAGCCTGCAGCGCAACTTCGAACATCTGCCGGGGAATCAGTTTCCGAAGCTTTTCAATTAACGATTTCCCACGGTCATAGGCGAAATCCCGATGCACAATCATCGAAAGCGCATCGACCGGTTCGCCCGCTACCAGCACATCCAGCTTCACCATTGGCGATACGCGATAGCCCGAAAAGTGATAATCGAGCGACGCATATCCGCGCGAGGCCGATTTCAGGCGGTCATAAAAATCGAGCACAATCTCATTGAGAGGCAGTTCATACACCAGCAGAACGCGCCCGCTACCGATGTACTCAAATTTTTTCTGTGTACCGCGCTTCTCTTCAAGGAGTTTTAGGATCTCACCGATATACTCCTCGCGAGTGATCACTGTGGCATCAATAATAGGCTCTTCGGTCTGCTGAATCGACGAAGGCTCAGGGAATTTTTGCGGATTATCGACCTCGATCACGTCGCCCGATGTTGTCGTCACCCGGTAACGGACGCCCGGAGCGGTCGTGATCAAATCGATTTGAAATTCGCGCTCCAGGCGCTCCTGAACAATCTCCAGATGCAGTAAGCCCAGGAAGCCGCAGCGGAATCCAAATCCGAGCGCCGCCGAATTTTCCGGCTCGAAATTGAATGCGCTATCGTTCAGGCGAAGTTTTTCAAGCGCATCGCGCAGAAGAGCGTGTTCGTGCGATTCCACCGGATAAAGCCCGGCGAAAACCATCGGCTTAATTTCGTGAAAGCCGGGCAAAGGCTCAGCCGCGGGATTGGCATCGTCCGTGATGGTGTCGCCGACCTGCGCATCCGATACCGTCTTGATATTGGCAAACAGAAAACCAGCTTCACCGGCTGTCAATTCGTCACACGGAATCGGCTTAGGCGATTGGAAGCCAAGGCCCTCGACGTCGTACGCTTTACCGTTTGACCATAGCCGTATTTTTTGTCCCTTGCGAACGCTGCCATCGACGATGCGAGTCAAAATGATGACCCCGCGATAGGGATCAAACCACGAATCGAAGATCAGCGCACGAAGCGGAGCGGCCGGATTGCCTTTCGGCGGCGGGATCCGTTGCACGACTGCTTCGAGGATCTCTTTAATTCCGATGCCATTTTTGGCGCTGGCTAAAATCGCATCGCTCGCATCCAGTCCAATGACCTGCTCGATCTGCTCGCGAATCCGCTCCGGTTCGGCCGAAGGCAAGTCGATCTTGTTGATGACCGGAATAATTTCGAGATCGTGATTCAGCGCCAAATACGTATTGGCGAGCGTCTGGGCTTCGACACCTTGAGAAGCATCCACGACCAGCAAGGTTCCCTCGCAGGCCTGCAGACTGCGCGAGACTTCATACGTAAAATCGACGTGACCGGGTGTATCGATTAAGTTCAGTTCGTAGGTGTTCCCGTCATCGGCTTTGTAATTCAGGCGGACGGCATGGGCCTTAATCGTAATCCCGCGCTCGCGTTCCAGGTCCATCGTGTCGAGGACCTGCGCCATCATTTCGCGCTGGGACAGCGCGCC
>DAISJE010000514.1:0-3771 GCA_036821665.1 Bryobacteraceae bacterium
AGGCGCGCGAGTTTTGTTGTTGGACCGCGAAAATCCGGTTTACGCATTGCCGCCGTCAACCGGTATTAAGCAAGCGCTTGCCGGCATCGAAATGATCGTCAGTTTCGGCGGATTCATCGATGATTCCGCTGCCTATGCCGATTGGATTCTGCCCGATCATCATTTTCTGGAATCGTCCGCGGCCATCGTTCCGTCTATCTCGCCTCGTCCCGCGATTACCGTATCCACTCCTTTCGTCCAGCCCCTGTATGACACTCATCCCATCGAACAAACTCTGGCAGACATCGCGCATAGAATTAATCTGCCCTTTGAGCCCGCGACTCCAAAAAACTACGTCGCCCCACTGCTGCCCACGGGCGAAACGTGGGACGATGTGACGCGCCAGGGCGGCCTTTGGCTGGACAATCCGGCAAGCGTCCCCGCTGTTAAGGTATCTGGTGACAAGCTGGAATGGTCTGATGCCGCGTTCTCCGGAGATCCAAAGCGCTTTCCGCTCCTGTTTCAACCTTATCTTTCGCTCCAGTATCACGATGGAAGCGGCGCGAATTTACCCTGGATGCAGGAACTGCCGGATCCCGTATCGAGCGCGATGTGGGATCTGCCGGTCGAAATCGACCCGCGTACCGCGGCAAGGCTGAACATCTCGACCGGCGATTGGGTGCGCATCGAATCGCCTGCTGGAACTTTGGAAGCACTTGCCTATGTTCATCCGGCCGCGATTCCCGGCGTCGTCAGCATGGCGATTGGCGAAGGTCACACGCGTTACGGGCGTTACGCATCCGGCCGCGGAGCCAATCCGATTTCTATCCTGGCTCCAGTCTGGGAAAATTCGACGGGCGCTCTTGCACTCGGCGCCACGCGTGTACAAATTGCCCGTCTCGAAAGCAAGCCGCGTGAGTTAATCCAATTCTCTCCGCAAGACCGCGAGCAAGGACCTTGGGGGTACAGGTGAACGAACCGACCAACACACAACACCGCTGGGGCATGGCCATTGACTTGGACCGCTGCACGGGGTGTCAGGCCTGCGTTGCCGCCTGCCACGCCGAAAATAACGTGCCGATATCCACACCCGAATCGGCAGCCAAGGGACGCGCGTTCCACTGGATTCGAGTCGATCGTTATTACGAAGGCGAGTTCCCGAACCTTCGCGTGAAATACATGCCCGTCCTGTGCCAGCAGTGCGATGAGGCGCCATGCGAACCGGTCTGTCCCGTCTACGCGACCTATAAGAACTCGGAAGGTCTGAACGTTCAGGTCTATAACCGCTGTGTCGGCACCCGGTACTGCGCGAACAATTGCCCGTACTCGGTCCGCTTTTTTAACTGGTTCGATCCATCGTGGCCGGAGCCTCTGCAGTTGCAGCACAACCCGGACGTTTCCATCCGCATGTCAGGCGTGATGGAGAAATGCACATTTTGTATCCAGCGGATTCAACGCGCCGAACTAGATTCGGAAGCAGAGAAACGACCGATGAAAGATGGCGATGTGCAGCCTGCCTGTGTACAGTCCTGTCCCGCGGAAGCCATGGTCTTCGGCGACTTAAACGATCCGGAAAGTAAGGTCTCGCGCCTGGCGGAAAGCGGCCGCGCCACACGTCTGTTGGAAGATTTGGGGACCAAGCCGAAGGTGTTTTACCTTCAAAAGGCGGAATAGCGTGGCAACCGTTCCGGAAGTTATTCCTTTCGAGCAAGTCCGTCACGATCTGTGGCGGCCAATGATGGGCGCCAGTGGCCGCTATTGGGCCGTTGTCTCCTTGTTAGCGGCGGTTACCGTCTGGGGCTTGTTCTGCTGGGGCTATCAACTTCATCAGGGTATCGGCGTAGCGGGTATCCGCCGCCCGGTCTTTTGGGGTTTTTACCTCGTCAATTTTGTCTTTTGGATCGGCATCTCTCATGCCGGCACTTTGATCTCCGCGATTCTCCGCCTGACCGAAGCGCAGTGGCGAAAGCCCGTCACACGCGCGGCGGAAGCCATCACCGTATTCGCGCTCATGATCGGAGGCATGTTTCCCATCATCCATCTCGGGCGCGCCTGGGTCTTCTATTGGCTGTTTCCGTACCCGAATTCGAGGCTCTTATGGCCCAACTACCGCTCGCCTTTGCTATGGGACTTAACGGCCATTTCAACGTATCTTACCGGCAGCACAATCTATCTCTTCCTGCCGCTCATTCCGGATGTAGCCCAATTAGCGCAGCGGGCCACCGGCTGGCGTCGCAAACTCTATCGGGCGCTCTCACTCGGCTGGACCGGTAGTGACCGCGAGTGGCACGCGTTGGAACGCGCTATGAAATTAATGGCCGCCATGATCCTCGCGGTAGCTGTTTCGGTACACACCGTAGTCGCCTGGGATTTTTCAATGGCGATCGCCCCGATGTGGCACAGCACTATCTTTGGCCCTTACTTCGTAGTCGGCGCTATCTTCAGTGGGATTGCCGCATTGCTACTCGTAATGGCGATTATTCGCAGGACGATGCACCTGGAAAAATATCTGACTCCGCACCACTTCAACAATCTTGCCAAGCTATTGCTTCTCATGAGCTTGCTCTGGCTCTATTTCAGTTTTGCTGAGAACCTGACCGTTTGGTACGGTAACGAGCCGAAAGAGATGAGCGTGTTCGGCGCCCGCACTAGGGGCCCGTTCGCCCCGTATTTCTGGCTCATGGTGTTCTGCAATTTTGTCGTTCCGTTTGTTCTGCTCGGCATTCGCCGCTTGCGCAACATTCGAACATCTACCATCGCGGCCATCGCGGTATTGATTGGCATGTGGCTGGAGCGCTATATCATCATCGTCCCCACGTTGGGCTTCCCTCGGCTTGCCGCTACCTGGGGTCATTACACTCCTACCTGGGTGGAGATTTCTATTACGGCTGCGACCTTTGCCGTTATGGGCCTGCTTTACCTGATCTTTGCCAAACTGTTTCCCATCGTCTCCGTTTGGGAATTCGAGCCGCATGCGGAGGAGGAGTAAACACGCATGTATCTCAAAGGCGATTTTCAAGAGAAAGGCTCGGCGGCGCAGGCCCTCCTGGATTTGCAGGCTGCCGGTTTCGGCTCCGGCGATCTTGATGTGTTTTCAGACGAACCAATCGATTTTCGGCGCGGTGTGCTGGATCGCCCCTCTCGTATGTCCTTTACCGTCGTAACGGGCGCTGTCACGCTTTGTCTGCTCACCATCGGCTTCATCTATTTCACGCAATACAACTATCCACTTGTTACCGGCGGCATGCCCATTTTTTCGTTCTGGGCAACGGGTGTCATTTTTTATGAGCTGACAATGCTCGGAGGCATTTTAACTACGCTCGCCTGTTTTCTTTGGGAGGGCGGCATATTGCGCCGCGGCCGGCGTCGCGCGCCCGCTCCTGTGATTGAACCCGGCATCATCTCGGTGCGGATACGCTGCCGTCCGGATCAACGAGACGAAGCCAGTCGCTGTCTCGCGCACGCCGGAGCCAGTAGCATCGACCAGATCGGCGATTCCGTATGAGAGGGAAATGGCTGCTCGCTCTCGTCCTGGCTTGTTCTTTATCGGCGGCAGACGTGAAAAATCCGCCTTGGGAAACCTCACGGCTCGTCATCGGGCGCGACCTTTTTCGGGATAACTGCGCGGTCTGCCACGACATCGACAAAGACAAGATGCACTCCCGCAAACTCGGCCCGAGCCTAAATCATCTCTTCAAGAACCCACGAATGCCGCTCAGCCACGCCAAACCGAACCGTCAATATGTGGTTGTACGGATCAAATTCGGCGGCGCGCTCATGCCCGCGTTCGGC
>DAISJE010000515.1:0-3764 GCA_036821665.1 Bryobacteraceae bacterium
GGGTTTCATCGATTCCTTCGTCCAACGTGGGCGGCTCCAGGAGTTTAGCCGTGCGCAGGATGGCTGGAACCGGAATAGACTTCTTGTCTTGGCGGTGATTGTTGCGTCCAATCGCGGTACGAACCGGTGTATCGAAAAAAAACGAGCGCACCTGAAACCCAGCCGCCTTAGCTTGCTGGATATATGGCGCGCGCACCGCCCGAGTCGCGTTCGTATTATCCAGTACGAACGAGCGCCTCGAAGCTAAGCATTCACGAATTAGCGCTGCTTCTCGCTCTGCAGTTCGCTGGAGGTCGCGGCTGACGTGCTCGTGAGTACGCGCAAAATGCTTCTCGAAGTATGTTGTTTTTCCCGATCCTTGCAGGCCGACGAAGATTACTGCTTCCGCCATCGCTCCAACCTGGGCGGCCGCTCGCCGTGCCGGGTGGCGCCCTGAATCGCGACATACGACAATTCGACTCCAGAGCGTGCGCAGCGCAACATCAGTCCTCCACGGCTCATATCGCCCCGGCCGACAAAGTCACTGGGAAACAGTAGGCGTTCGCCGAAAACCTTAAGAAGAGGGGCAGTGTACTTTTCGCTGGCAATGCTCCCGAGCAGCACATACGAGCAGCCTTGCCCGGCATGTTGATCCAATAATGTAGCGGAAGTTAGCAAAGCTTCTCTATATTCGGGATTGCTCTCATGTACCGGCACATCAGCTATGCCGCGAAGCTGCTCTATATCGACGGGTGTCTCGGGAGGGACCAAGCCGGCGCCGGGCACCATGACGAGTGCCGGCGGAATTCCTGGAGGAGGCGCGCGGAAAGCCTCCACGTAGGCCATCTTTCCGCGGAAATATAAACCGCTGATGAATGAGTACACCTCACAGATGTTGGCCGCACCCTGCCGGAGTCTCACAGCGAGATCGAACGCGGCCCCTTCCGGCAGCAGCATGTTGTAGCGCACGCCGCCGGCTTTAGCAGGAGAGAGCAAGAAGACTCGACCCGATGAAACCACTGTTGATTTTATCGAAGCCGGTCGATTCTCATGCGGAGTCATGCACCGCGACAGACGAACCGCTCGCGCGGGATAACATAACGTCGTGGATCTTCCTGTGAACCCGCCCGTGTTGCCGATGCTGGCCAAGCGGATCGAACAATTACCAGAGGAGGGAGAGTGGATCTTTGAACCCAAATGGGATGGATTTCGGGCGCTCGTGTTCCGGGATAAAGATGAGATTCTCATTCAGAGTCGCGATGAGAAACCGCTGAATCGCTATTTCCCGGAGTTACTCGAGCCTCTCCGCTCGGCTCTGCCTGCCCGCTGTGTGCTCGACGGGGAAATTGTGATTGTAAAGAACGATGGGCTCGACTTCGATCAGCTACAGCTTCGTCTTCATCCGGCCGCCTCACGTGTGCGTCTTCTCTCGCAGCAAAGCCCCGCCTCTATCGTCTTCTTCGATCTGTTGTGTGAGGAAGACCGTGATCTGTGCGGCGAACCTTTCCAATTCCGCCGTCAAATACTGGAAAAACTGCTCTCTTCCGCTGCTCCGCCAATTCACATCACGCCGGCAACATTCGATTTGAAAATCGCGTCGGATTGGTTCCGCCGTTTCGAGGGTGCGGGTTTTGACGGCGTCATGGCCAAGCCTGTCTCGGGTACTTATGAGCCAAATAAACGCGTCATGTTTAAAATCAAGCACGAGCGTGATTGCGATTGTGTCGTCGCAGGTTTCCGCTGGTACAAAAAGGGCGACCGCGAGGCCGTAGGTTCGCTCTTACTCGGCCTCTATGATGATTCCGGCGCCCTACAACATGTCGGCGTCTGTTCCAGTTTTCCAGTTGAGAAGCGGATCGAACTCGTCAAATTTCTGACCCCGTATCGCAAAAACGCCCTGGCACATCATCCCTGGAAGCAATGGGGAGAACACGATTCAGAAAGCAGCGACGTTCCACAGCGCATGCCCGGCGGCCAGAGCCGCTGGAGCCAGGGCAAGGATCTTTCGTGGGAGCCTCTCCGGCCCGAGCTTGTAGCCGAAGTGGCTTATGATCATTTGCAAGGCAACCGTTTTCGACACATCGCGCAGTTTCGCCGGTGGCGTCCGGATAAGAAACCGGCTGACTGTACCTACGCCCAACTTGAAGTCGTTCCGCCCCAGGAGCTGAGGGATATTTTCGGTGCAACGCGCTAACCAAGTTCGTCACATTGAATGCTGAAGACCGCTTGCTCGCGCGCGCGGCTCGGCATTCTGTTGAAACGTTGGAAACGCTTGCTGAGCCATGACCGTGGCGTGCTTTGCACGCCTGCTTTAGCACAACGGGAGTGGTTCGTGATGAATTTGGGCTAGGTGTGCGCGGCCCTTCACCCGCCCTTCTTCTTCGAGACCCGCTTCGAGACGTGCATGCTGCGCCACTCGCGTGTCGGATCGTCATCCGGATCGGGAGTTTCCTGCACAGGCCGCAGCGCATCAGGCACATTCCGCAGGTTCACTCGTATGCGTGTCCAGGTTGACGATCTGCCGCGCATGGAGTCCACCAGCACATCATCCACTGCAAGATACTTTGCTGCTTCGGCATGCTTGCGTTTCCATCTCTCTAAACCGGCCATGGCGGCTTGCTTATCCGGAGAGTTCGCTATCACCAAAAGCGCCGCCTTTTCTCGACGCCGCGCAGGTGCCTTGGCACGCGACGGTGTCACGCGTTTTCCTTCGCCTTCCATTTTGCGAAAGTGTGGCGGCCACGGTGCGTCGCCAAGGCCCGCCGCCTCATCCTTTGCCGCCATTTCAAGCAGCGGGGCCAGCGAGCCTACCGCTGCATCCATATCAGCGTGAGGATTGCCGAGCTTCGCGAAGCGGGCCGGCATTGTGCTGACCGTGAAATCGGCCGGATCGCAGTCGGGAACTTCATGCCAATGGAGCGGCGCGGACACGCGGGCATCCGGCAGAGGGCGCACGGAATATGCAGAGCACGTCGTCCGGTCCTTCGCGTTCTGGTTGTAGTCGAGAAATACACCGTGGCGCTCTTCCTTCCACCATTTCGAACTGGCCAGTGCGGGCACGCGCGCTTCAATCGCACGTGATAATGCGAGTGCGGCGCGCCGTACTTCGGTGAATGTCCAGCGCGGTTCTATCCGAACGTTCACATGCATCCCTCTAGACCCACTGGTTTTCGGCCATCCGCGAAGCCCCATCTCGTTCAGGAACGCGTTCACCTCGAGTGCCACGGTGCACACATCCTGCCAGTTCACGCCGGGGCCTGGATCGAGATCGACTCGCAGTTCATCCGGATGCTCCAGATCGCTTGAGCGCACTGGGTGCGGGTGCAGCTCGATACATCCCAGATTGACGATCCAGGCTAGCCCGGCGGCATCGTCCACCACAAGCTCTTCTGCCGTACGGCCTGAAGGGAACGACAGCGTTACTGTTCGCAACCAGGAAGGATGGTCTGTAGGAGCACGTTTCTGATAAAACGGCTGCTGCTCAGCGCCATTTACGAAGCGCTTGAGAACGAGCGGACGATCGCGCACTCCCGCCAGAGCGCCAGGCGCTATTGCGAGGTAGTAGCGAACGAGGTCAAGTTTCGAGAGTTTAGTCTGCTGCGAGAAATACAGCTTGTCGGGATGCGTGACACGAACTTCTCGTCCCTCGATCGAAAGTGTGTGTACGAGTTCGCCTTTCTTCACGGCTGTTGCTGCGGATCACTCGTACCGCAAAGCTTCAACCGGATCCAGGCGCGCGGCCTTGCTCGCGGGCCATATGCCGAAGAAAAGACCGGTTCCCGCCG
>DAISJE010000516.1:0-3763 GCA_036821665.1 Bryobacteraceae bacterium
GTGCTGAGACTTCTGAAGCTCCCCATGTCAGCTTGTGTAAGCCCTTAGTCTATAAAACAGAGTTCGACAGGAACTATCGAAGTTCGTCGTCAAAGCGGCGAAAAACGTTTTTAAGCACGAGTTCAGCGGGCTGGCTTTGAAATGTATAACTCTGCTGGATTCGGCTCAAATCGCCGGTCGAGTTATTCCAATACCAAGCGTATCGGTTCACGGGATCGAATACCAGAACGTCCTTTACTCCCCATTCGGCATACTTGCGGCATTTCTGAATCACACGGAGAAAGCGGTCGTCGGGGGACAAGATCTCAATAGCTACGGCAATGGCGCTCGTGGGATATTGACCTTCCTCCGGACCGAGGATTCCGCAAACGTCGGGCGTTGGTTCCCATCGCTCATCGATTGCCAACGTTAGCTCGGGTCGGGACTTAAACCCGAGCTCTTTCAAGATCAGACAGAGGACGAACTGCAGAACAGAATGAAATTTAGTAGGCAATGCCTTTTGAATCGCCTCGCCATCTAGAAGCTCGAAGTTCGGCTTTCTTTGCGCATACATCTCCCGAAAACGTTGCGTGGTCAGTTGTTCAACGACGGCACCCATGGGGCTTCTCTACATTATCCGCCACCGTTCGACCCACTTGTTAGATTGTTAATCGTGCTCGAGCGAAGCGCCGTAGCAATGGCGGAGATGATCCGCCACCGCGAGATTTCTTCGGAGGAGTTGATCGCAGCTCATCTGAAGCAGATCCGGCAGTTCAATCCCGCGGTTAACGCCGTAGTTGATTTACTCGCGGATTCCGCAGTGCGACAGGCCCGCGAAGCGGACAAGCGGCTCGCAGATGGCAAACCAGTTGGTCCTTTGCATGGAGTTCCGTTCTCAATCAAAGACTCGATCGAAGTTGCAGGCACGAAATGCACGGCCGGAACGCTTGGCCGCAAGAGTGTGCCCGCGTCCGATCACGATGCGACGCTTGTGGCACGACTTCGTGCGGCAGGCGCCATCCCCATCGCCAAGACGAACCTCCCGGATCTGCTGTTTTCTTTTGAAACCGATAATCTGATCTACGGACGGACGAACAATCCATACGATCTTTCGCGCACGCCCGGCGGGAGCAGCGGCGGCGAATCGGCTCTCATTGCCGCGTGCGGATCGCCGTTGGGTCTCGGTAGCGATGCATTCGGCAGCGTCCGGGTGCCGGCTGCGTTTTGCGGCATCACGAGCATTAAACCAACTAGCGGTCGTCTGCCACGTACCGGGCACGTCCCTCCGGCAGGAGGTTGGGCCGAGGCGCTCTGGCAGATCGGCCCGATGGCGCGCTACACCGAAGATTTAATCTTGGCAATGCGTCTGCTGGCCGGCGATGACGGGGAGGATTTTACGACACCTCCCGTCGAACTGATTGAACCGGCGGACCTTCGCGGCAAGCGCATTGCCTTTTTCACCTACAACGGTTTTGCGCGCTGCACGCCGGAAATCGAAAACGCAGTTCGGCGCTGCGCGGAGTTTCTCGCGAACCAGGGAATTCAGGTTGAGGAGCGCCGGCCGCCAGGCGCGGACCAAGCGTACGAGCTCGAATTCGCCCTGTTCGGTGCGGACGCCGGTGACGGGATCGACGAATACTTGCGCGATATCGGCAGCACCAGCGTGCATGTGCTGCATCGTTCTTTCGTCTCAAGAATGCGGCCCTATCGCGCAAGCGGCTACGAACTCGCAAAGCGCTGGGCGCAATGGGATGAATATCGCTCGAATATGGCGGCGTTTTTCGCCGAATACGATGCGGTTCTGTGTCCTGTATACACACAGCCTGCTTTGAACCATCGCGGTTCGCTGGACGACCAAAATTTTCAGGGATTCAGCTACACCATGGCATGGAATCTGGCAGGCGCACCCGCCGCAACGGTCCGATGTGCGGAGGTTGAAGGCTTGCCGGTAAACGTTCAGGTTGTGACGAAACCATGGCGGGATTTGCTGGCGCTTGAGATTTGCCGGCTGATTGAAGCCGAGTTCGGCGGATGGCGGCCTGCAGAGATGCTGCAATCGGAAATGACTATTCGTGGCGGAGCGATTTTATAGGATCTACCCCGGCGGCGCGGCGGGACGGAATCCAACAAGCGATTAGCGCAATACCAGCGAGAAAGACCGGCACAACGCTAAAGGTCCACGCATCATGCGGACGAATACCGTACAGGAACGACTCTGAAACCTTAGCGGCCGCCCATGCCGCACAAAAGCCAAGCAATAATGCTACCGTTACCAGCCGCATCCCTTGGCTCACAATCAGGCGTTGGATTCCAGTCGGCTGGGCGCCCAATGCCAGGCGGATACCTATCTCGCGGGTACGCCGGGCAACTGAGTAGTTGATAACGCTGTAAAGTCCAACTGCGGCGAGCAGCAAACCAACCATGCCGAAAATGCCGAATAGCGCGCCTGCCAGGTGCGGCAGAAAGAGCGCGCTGTTCATATGCTGCTCCATAGTCTCGACGTTGAAGATCGCGAGCGAGCGATCGAGGGATTGAATCGCGTCTCGTACTGCACTCGTAAGAGCCTCAGGACGCGCGGTTCGAACCAGTACCGAATATCCCATAAACGACGGATCTGTCGCGATGGTTTGCGCGAGCGAGCGGAAGAGAACCGGGCGAAGATCTTCGCCCAGCGTTCGCGACTTGATATTGTTGACAACGCCGATAACCTGGTATGTAACTCCGGGCCCGCTGATTTGGCGTCCGATTGGATTTTCGTTCGGAAAGAGCCGCTGCGCCAGAATCTCATTAATGACCGCCACTTTGGGTCCGGTCGGATTTTCATTTTCAAAGCCTCGACCGGCAACAAGGCGAATGCCAAGCGTGTTGAAGTAGCCAGGAGAAGCCATATAGAGCTCGGCGCTTGGTACGGAGCGGCTGGATGGCTGACCCAAGGCGCTCAGGCCATCACTCCGATGACCGCCGGAAAGTGGCGCGACATCCGTATAAGCGACAGAGGTCACACCTGGCAACGCAGCCACGCGCTCCCGCACCTCATTGAGAAATTGCACCGTGCGCTCGGGGGTGTATCCGTTCAGCCGGGGATCGAGAGACATCATCAGAACGCCCCTTGAACGAAAGCCGATGTCCATACCGGTAGCGTTCTGCAGGCTTCGCAAAAAGAGCCCTGTGGCGCAGAGCAGCACGAGCGACATAGCGATCTGCGAAACAACAAGTACATTGCGTAACTTCAATCGCCGGCCCGGGCGGGCAAACGTATCTTCGCCCTTCAGAGCATTCGCGGCTATCGGACGCGCAGCCGCCCACGCGGGAACCAGTCCGAATAACAAGCCGGAGCCAACACTGAGCGCGAGGGTGTAGAGCAAGACACGCCAATCGATACTGACGCTGACGTCGAGCGGAACCGGAGCGGGCAAGCGCATGGCGGAGAGAGCGGCCGTCGCCCAAAGTGAAAGCACGATACCAAGCAGGCCGCCGCCGAGCGCGAGCAGTACACTTTCGGTAAACATCTGGCGCATTAGATGGCCGCGTGTGGCTCCCAAGGCCAGGCGCACCGCGATTTCGCGCTGCCGGCCAGCAGCTTGCGCGAGAAGCAGATTAGCCACGTTCGCGCACGCAATACAGAGCACCAGCAAGACAACAACGCTGAGCGCGCCAAGAAACACCATCACCACCTTCCGGTCTCGCGGAGGCAGGGAGCCGGCCTGTTCGAAACGAAAACCACGATCCTTTTCCGCTTTCGGGTATGCTTTGGCCGCCCGCTGTGCAAGCACATTCAGTTCTG
>DAISJE010000517.1:0-3758 GCA_036821665.1 Bryobacteraceae bacterium
CCGGTGTCCTGAATGCGGTCGAGGCCGGCCCCCATCTTGTAGAGCCGCACCTGGAACCGGTTCCGCAGTCGTTTCAGTAAGTCACTCCTGAGCACATCAACCGCGACCTGCTCGCGTGGTTTGCCCGTATCGGCAATCTCCATGCTCCGGCTGTCGTCCACTATGAGAGCGACAATATTTTGCTGCGGCCGCAGAGAGGTTACGCTGATGGCCGGTTGCCAAAGCACAAGCAGCAGCAGCGCCAGCGTAAGTGCTTCGAGCGCCCAAATGATAGTGATGCGTACTCCGCGGAGAGAAGATGCGAATTGCGTTCTCCTGCGCCACAGCAGCCATGCCAGAAATCCGGCAGCAGCGGCAATCGCCAAAAACAGCGCCCATTTCGGCCAGGACCCCATCAGGACAAAAGTACCCTTCGAAAATACGTTGGCCGGATATTTGAACAGGAACTCGAACACGTGATTACCGGGTCCTAATGCGTCATCGCATACACGAGATAATTGATGCCGATCCGAAATCCTAGCGCCGAAAATTGCTCGGGATAAACCGGATTGTCTGCGTGCTCCCAGGAGTCGCCCAGATCCATGTTGTGGCAGATTGCGACAATTACGCGGCCTTTGTCGTCGTAGATTCCGCGCCAGCGCGCCTCATAGCCGTCCTTTTCCGCCCGGCGATGGGTGTAGACAAACTGTTCGCCAGGCACCTGATAGCGATCGTCGAGATCGTAGACCGTGTGAAAAATCGGATCGCTATTCGGCAGATCCACAATGGGCCGGTCCGGGAAAACGCGCTTCATGCTGGCCACAAACGTCTCCCATTCGATTGTCCCGTGAAAGTCGTCGCACATGAAGAAGCCGCCGCGCAGAAGAAAATCCCGCAGTTTGGCGGCCTGTAAATCGGTCAGATCCCAATGCCCCACCTCTACCGCATACAGCCAAGGCCAGTTGTATATGTCGTCGCCATCTTCTGCCGCAACCGGCTCCTCTACCGAGCGTGCCTGAATTCGCGTCAGTCGACGCACTGCGGCCGAAAGATGACGGTCCGAGCGCGGATAATCGATTGTCCAGTTATTCAGCCGGCCGCGCCAGGTCGGTACAGCGCGGTACATGAATCGCGCAAAAACCCATTCGCCGGGCACATTGGCATCCGGCGGGACCGGGTAGTCATAATACTCCCAGCCCGGATATTCGCGAAATACGCCGGGTGTCTGCGCCTTGCGTGAAGTCCGTAGGCCTACTTTGCTGGCATCGTTAGGAAGCGTCTCTGGGTCGCGGAGCGGAACGGTTGCGCACACCGCGCTGAAGAGCGCCAGGCTCGGCAAGGTCGCGAATAGCACGCTACGCAGACGCATAGATTCGAGCGGCTGGCGTCAGAATAGCACGGTATTTTCAGAGAGTCTTTCCTCCTTTTTATTTGCACGCTCGCCGTAGCATGAAAGGGAATCCGAATTGATACATCCTGCTCTATTTTTAATCGCGCTTTCGCTCGCACCTGTGTGCATCTGGGCCACTGGCCGCGGTCCGAATGCCACGAAAAGCGCAAGATGGGTTCGTGAGCAGGGCAGCATCGACACCATGGGCACGCTATTCGCCGTTGAAGCTTATGGCCGGGATGGCGAAAAGGTTCGTGCGGCTATCTCGGATGCACTGGACGAGGCCGCCCGGCTGGATGCCATGCTCTCAAACTACAAACCACATAGTGAGTGGAGCGAGATGAACCGCTTTGCCGCCGATCGTCCCGTTAGGGTTTCGGCGGAGTTGTTCCGTTTACTTGAAGCGTGCCGGCAGTATAGCCGCGAAAGCGAAGGCACGTTCGACATTTCCGTTGGTCCGTTGATGAAGGTGTGGGGCTTCTATAAAGGTACCGGGCATCTGGCGGATCGCGATCAAGTGCTGAGTGCGCTTCAATACGTCGGATATCGCAATATCATTCTCGACCCCAAAGCTCTCACCGTCCGTTTTTTGAAAAAAGGCGTCGAGCTGGATCCGGGCGGGATCGGAAAGGGCTATGCGGTCGATCGCATGGCTGACATTTTGCGCCGGGAAGGCATCTGCCGGGCGCTCATCTCGGCAGGCGGCAGCAGCATCTATGCGCTCGGCACGCCACCAAACAAGAACGGCTGGATGATTGACTTGAAGCAACCAGGAGGCGCCTCTAAAGGGCCGCAGACCGTTACGATTCGCAATGAATCGCTTTCCACTTCCGGCAGCTATGAAAAATTCTTTTATGCCGATGGCCGGCTCTGGAGCCACATCATGGATCCGCGCACCGGCTATCCTTCGCGTGGAATGATATCCGTATCCGTCATTGCGCCCAAAACGATAGACAGTGAGGCTTGGGCCAAGCCTTACTACATTTTGGGCCGGCGTTGGGCAGCCCAATATAAGAAGAAAGGGTTCCGGATTTTGATGTGCGAAGATCGACCCGGTGCAGGGTGTCAATGGGTCCACTAGCGCGCCATGTTATAAGGTGGGTCGGTGAATAGACGTTCGTTTCTTTATCTCGCCGCGCCCTGCTCTCTATTGGCGGGAGCAATACCGGAGCCACCTGCGGAAACCATACCGGATTATCGAATCGTAAGCCGCTTCCCACGCGCTCCGCATCCCGGCGTTCCGGGCCCGTACGAAGGGCAAGTCGTCCGCGTGCATTCCGAAAAATCGATTGACAGCAGCTCCGCGCACGTCGATCGACCCGTTGTCAAACAAATGCTTTCCGCCGGCATGCAATCGCTGACGGGCTGCACGCGCGATGAGGATTCCTGGAGGCGGTTCGTTGGGCCGCAGGACATCGTAGGCGTCAAGGTGAATTGCTCTGGCGCGCCTCATATTATGTCCAGCCCTGAGGTCGTTGCCGGTATCGTCGAAAACCTGGTGGCGATTGGCGTGCCGCCAACGAATATCTGGATCTATGAACGCTTTGCCGGTCAAATGAAAAGCGTTGGATATGACCGTTATGTTGCCAAAGGCGTGAAGATTTGGGCTGCGGAGCAGAACTACCGCGGATCGATTATCGGTTATGACCCGAACACGTATGTTGAAGTCGATTTCTTCGGCGAGGAAGACACCAGATCATTCATGACCCGCCCCGTGGCGGATACATTTACCAAGATCATCAATGTTCCGAAGATGAAGGAACATCAGGCTGCGGGCGTGACGGGCTGCCTCAAAAACATGTCGTATGGGCATTTTTCCAATGTCGACCGCTCGCACCGGTTTTCAAAGACCAATACTTATTCCTTCATCGGAACGCTTGCGTCCGTCGAGCCTATTCCCAATAAGGTCGTGCTGAACATCATGGACGGCCTCAGTGGAGTTTGGCAAGCAGGGCCGTTCAGTGAATACCCGCAGTTCCGCTTCTATCCGAAGCAGATCATGTTCGGCACTGATCCCGTCGCGATGGACCGCCTGCTTATCGATGTAATTGAGGATAAGCGAAAAGCCGAAGGCGCTCCTTCTATTTTTGACCGTTCACCGTCCCATATCGGCCGCGATAACAGCAATCCGAACTTCAACGCATTCATCCGCGAACCCGGGCATGTGGAATACGCATCCAAGCTTGGGCTGGGAGTCTACGACCGGGATCGGATCAAACTCAAGGCCATCGAACTCTAATGTTATTTTTCTTAGCCGCTCTTTTACCCGGCCTTTATTGGCAGGGCGGGGCAGATACTGCTCCTCTGCTTCAGAAAGCGGGAATCACTCACATTCTTGTGCCCGCGTCCCGCGCTGCATCCTGGAAGAATGTTGCTGGAATTGACGTTC
>DAISJE010000518.1:0-3749 GCA_036821665.1 Bryobacteraceae bacterium
ATCATCTTGAAATTGCGGTCGGGATCGGCAAGTATCGAAATTCCAACGCGGCGAAACTGCTCATCGAGCGCTGGAATCCACGGCTGATACGATTTTGGACCGTACCAGGGAAGAATCACTTCGTAATCGCTCCATTCGCGCGATGCCGCCACGAACCGCACTGGAGCTTGCTGGATGGTAGTGCCTATCCTGGCCCTTACGAAGCCGGAGTGAGTCAGCGGCCGGAGTGCGGCGAGGCGCACACTGCCCCTTCCTTCGGCCCCGGCAAGCACTCGACCAAACCCATCAATGAGTTCAATACGCGCGGGGCGATCTGATTGCCATTGCACCTCCACATCCGTGCCTTCGGCGATCACGTCCGGTTCCGCTTTGAGATTCTCAATCTTTTCCGACTGCCCGGTTTCGATTGTCGTGATCATCCAATCTTCCGGAAGCTGCTGTTCCAGGAAGTAACGCCCCGGCCCGAGATCTTTAAATTGCGGCGCGCGGCCGTGACCGGATTGCAACACCCCGTAATACTGGTTTCGAAGTCGCCAAGTCGTTTTTCGCGTCGTGAAATCCGGAACGGACTTGGGCTCCCGAGCCGCGGCATAGATGATTGCGCGCGCCAGGATTGCATAAAAGTATTCCCAGGAAGCATCGACAAAATGCCCACGCGCCGCCATCGGCATGTACCAGCTCATGCCTTGATTGCGATAACCAAATGCCACAACGCGCCCTTTACCCGACTGGCGCACAGCGACGATCGGATTGCCTGATTCCGTGCGGACCAGCACTCTCGCATCGGACGCCGCCCGGTAAATAAAATTCTGAACATCTCCGAACGGAAATGTCTCGACCGGTATTGCGCGCGAAATATAGTGATCTTCACTCCGGCGCCATGGAGACGATTCCGTCTGTCCCGCCGGCTGCTTGTCCTCAAATTCCGACTCGACGTTTTTCATATCGACCGGGGAGAGAGGCGAAAGTTCGCCATCGGGCCTGATTAAAACGAGTCCGCAGCCCTCATTGACGCGCCGCGCCAGTGCGCTGCGCGATGCCGGGGTTAGCCGGTTCCAGCCATGATTTAGCGGGAGGAGAATGGCATCGAAATGTTTTTCGCTGGTGAGTTCCTGTTCTAGATACGAATAGACAAGTTTCAGATCGCCTTTTTCGGCGCGCGCGCCATAGTCTGACCCAAATGCCATCGTCCATTTGTTGACGTCCCAATCGGGATCGATGCTCACGGTTGCGAGATCGAGCGACAACCGCTGCGCTAATTCCACAAGCGTGCGCCCTTCACCTACAGTTGGGACTGCAAGAAGATGAATGGGGCCACCCGGCAGCGGGTTCGCCCATTTCACATGCGGCGTTTCGATCTCGAGGGTGTAGGGAGCTTCGAACCGTTTCTCGCTCCCGTCTCTCGAGCCCATTCCGACGTCCTGCGGAAGCAGGGCAACTCGGGATAAGTCGCCAGCCAGCGATGTCCCGGTTGCAGCGAGACCGGTTGCAAGAGATCCAATGAATTCACGTCTCCTAAGCGCCATTAATTGATCTCATATCACGGAGAAATAAAGAAGGCCAATCCGTTAGGAGAATCGCGCGTCGAACACCCTGATTCCGTTCACCTAGAGTACTTTGCGGAAGATCCCAGCTTGAGCTATCGGCTGTTCCATCCTGCGCACCGCTGAGCGACCGCGGTTACGGATGCGCGATCACCATCAGCGTCTTCGCTCGCCGCAGCGTGCACTCCAGTGCGATCTGCAGGTTTTCCGGATCAAGTGCTGCAAAACTTTCATCCAGAATTACTAAGTCGGATTTCTGCAGCAGCGCGCGCGCGATAAAAATACGGCTCCGCTCGCCATGCGATAACTGCCATCCTCCTTCACCTACCATCTGCAGGAGACCGCTCGGCATCGTCTCGAGTAGCGTACCCAATCCCAATTCGCGGCAGACGGTTTCAGCCTCCTCAAAATCCGCGGCTTTGGGAGGCCAGCCTCTGCCCATCAAGAGATTAAACAGCAGCGTTTCGGTGAGGATATGATTTTCATGGAACTGCGGCGCAGCGGCAACAGATTCGCGCCAGCGGCGGTCGCCCAGCGTGTGCCGGTCGAGTCCATGAACCAGCAGCAGGCCCGATTCTGCTTGCCGCATGCCGGTGATCAGCGAAGCGAATGTGGTCTTTCCGCCTCCGGATGGTGCTTCGAGAAGAACGCGGTCGCCGTGGCGAATGGTCAAGCTGCAGGATTGCAGTGCAAAATTTCCCTGCTTGCGATAACGAAAGCTGAGCCGGTCAGCCTCGATCACTTTCTGACCCGCTTCGGCCGCCCTGTGCGCGGCGGGCGCTTCACCTAATATTTCCGGGCGTTCCGCTGCCTGAAATAGGGGAGCGATGCGCCGGCAAGCAACCCATGCAGCAGCAATGTCGGCAAAACACCATGTCAGTTTTCGAAAGGCATTATAGGCCAGCAAGATGCCGCCCAGGCTAATGGCCGTCGCTGAGCTATCGTTCTGTCCGGAGGCGATCGCCGGGCTGAGGCAAGCAAGAGCGGCCAATAGCCAGCCCCGCGGAATTGCTGCGATCAGCCATGCCCCTGCACCGTCTACTCTCCGTGACACGCCTATGTACTGATGGAGCCTCTGATCTTCCGCTTCGTGCCACTCTTCGCGCCGCTGCTGCGCTAAGCGGGTTCTGTGCCCGACCATCGACTCCACAAGCTCTTGCGTCAGCGTCATGCGCGTGCCGGTCCAGTTCTGGTACCGGCACAAGAACCGGTAACCAATACACACCGTCAAAATGCACCATGCAACCAGTAAGATGGACAACGAGCCGAGAACAAAGCCGGCCACGACAACTTCAACCGCCGCCAGTAAGCCTGCGATACCGCCGCTAAGCGCGAGTGTCTCCACCGCTTCGGCTTCCAGCGCTTGTCCCAGAAAGCTGCCGATGCCCTGATGACGCATTTCTTCCGGCATCAGACGCATCGCCCCGTAAAGCAGCCTCCGCTTCAGCAAGCTGCCGAGCCCGATGGCAAACAAACCCTGGCACCATGTCGTTAAAACCTGGCATGGGATCAGCGTAAAGAGCAAGAGTGCCCAAGCGACCACCCAGCCTTGATCCATGCGGCCCTCGAGCGATAACCGGCCCAAAATGGCCCAAGAGGCCAGCCATAGCAAATACTGAAGCGTATGCGCAGAGATTAGTGCACCGGCACTTTGAATTGCGCCGGTTTCGCGCAGCAAACGTACAGGGTTCGCACCCGCATGTGGACGCAGTAGCCAGCACTGATCGAAGCGCTTGTTCCCTAGCTGTTCGTTCAATAGAAACCGCATCGCCTTGGCTTGCAACGCATGGGGAATGCGCGCATTTTCGACTAATCCCGCCAGCTCCGCTCGCTGCGCTTGTTCAACCGGTTGTCGAATTATTTCGCAGATCTCGGAAAGCGGCACACGTCGAACTTCCAAAGCCGGTGTAAGCACGCGCAGCTTTCGTTTATCACCCTTGAGAACTGCCAAAAATCGCGATTCAGAAACGCGAACAATAGCCGGACGCGCACAAGCAAGATTGGATTCCAGATCTCGCAGCGTAGACTCTAAGGGCTCGGCTTCACACCCCAGATGCTTCGCTGCCCAGTCGAGCCACTCACCTGGTTCCGGTGCGGTACAACCGCCTTCCATGAACGGAGCCGCGTTGTTCCCAATTTTTGCCCTGGAGATTAGTTCACGAACCGCGTCGCCAAGCCGTGCAGCCGGCCAGCCGAATACCTCGA
>DAISJE010000519.1:0-3730 GCA_036821665.1 Bryobacteraceae bacterium
ACGACGATCAACTGAATGCGGCTGCCAGAGGGGCAAAGGAGCTGCTGCGATTGATGGCAGTTACGGCGGTAACTGCTTCTCGCGTGCTGGGCCAGCATATGTTCGATGTCCAGTTTCGCGGCGCGCTGGCGTTGACCCGTGGAAGCATAGCCGAGATGCAGACGGGCGAAGGCAAGACGCTAGCGGCCGTACCCGCTGTCGCATGGTACGCGCGGAACGGCCAGGGTGTTCATGTGATCACCGCCAACGACTATCTCGCGCGACGTGATGCCTGCTGGATGGGAGAAATCTACCGCCGCTTAGGACTCTCTGCTGCGTACGTGCAGCAAGGGATGACACTCGATCAACGTCGCGCAGCGTATGCATGCGACATCACCTACGCCACAGCCAACGAAATCGGGTTTGATTTTCTGCGCGATCAATTGGCGCTTCGACCCGAAGACCAGGTTCATCGTCCGTTCTCCGTGGCCGTTATTGACGAAATCGATTCCATCCTGATCGACGAAGCGCGCGTTCCGCTAGTCATCGCTGGTGGCAATAGTGACCAGATCGATGTCGCATTTGTTGCCGATCAGGTAGTCCGAAGCTTACACCCAGGCGTGCATTACACAATCGATGCCGGTAATCGGAATGTCACTCTCACTGACCACGGAATCCAATACGTAGAACGCGCGACAAGATGCGACAATCTCTATGCGGAAGATAATCTCCCGCTGCTGACTGCCGTTCAGGACGCGCTGCATGCCCACGCGCTCTTGCATCGCGATTTGGATTACGTGGTCAAGAACGGGGTTATCCAGATGGTGGATGCATTCAAGGGCAGGGTTGCGCAGGATCGCCGCTGGCCTGCGGGTCTTCACACCGCAATTGAGGCCAAAGAACACGTTTCACCGAAGCTTCAAGGAATGATTCTTGGCTCCATCACGATGCAGCATCTGGCAGCGCTCTACCCACGAATCTGCGGCATGACCGGTACTGCCGAGAGTTCCGCCGTCGAATTCAAGACGATGTACCTATTACAGGTGGAAGTGATCCCGACGAACCGGCCGATGATTCGCGTCGATCATCCCGATATGGTGTTCGCGACCAAGTCAGAGAAGCACCTGGCGGTAGTGAACGAAATCCGCCGCGCTCACGCTAGAGGGCAGCCGGTACTGGTTGGGACTGCAAGCATTGTCGAGTCGGAAGAAATCAGCGGCATGCTTCACGACATCCCGCACCAAGTGTTAAATGCCAAGAACGATGAACTGGAAGCGGCGATTATCGCGCACGCCGGCGAACACGGCGCGGTTACAATTTCGACCAACATGGCCGGGCGGGGAACGGATATACAACTGGGAGATGGAGTCGCAGCGCTTGGCGGGCTATACGTGATCGGCACGAATAAGCATGAGAGCCGCCGGATCGATAACCAGTTGAGAGGCCGCGCGGGGCGCCAGGGCGATCCGGGATGTTCGCGATTCTTTGTTTCGCTCGAAGACGACCTAATGGTGAAGTATGCGGATTTGAATCCCCGATATAGTAAGGACCCGCAAAATCTGCAGCGGCGGGTAGAAGGGCAAAATCTCGATCTTCGAATCTTTCTTCAGAAATACGAGATACCGATCGAAGGACAGCGCCACCGCTTTCAGACACACCGTCAAAAAATCCTGCAAGGCGAAGAGCCTTGCGCCTCCGAGCTTGAACGTTTAGTCACACTACGAACCATTGACGATCTTTGGGCGGACTATCTGGAGCGCATAGCGGATTATCGTTCCGGCGTTCAGTGGCTGTCCTATGGACGGAGAGATCCGCATTACGAGTACCTGAAAAAAATCGATCAATGGTTTCCTGAACTGGAATCTGCGCTACCGGAGGAAGTTGCCAAGCGGCTCGCGGAAGCTGAAGCAGGCAACGGCCCGGACCTCACCGAGCGAGGAGCTGTTTGGACCTACATCACGACTGACCAGCCGTTTGGAGTGTGGACCGAAAGAATTCTGCACGGTTTTCACCGGAAATTCAAGAACCGCGATTTTTGGGGATAGCTGCATTTCGCCACGGGAGGCTGCACATTTGCGTAGGGCAAACGGCCGGCTTGAGTCGTCTGCCTTGTGTCAATATCCTCGTACTCTCAATGTTTCGCGCGATAGATATTTCGGCTTTGGCGATTTTGCTGCCGGTTAACTTGGCGGTGCTCCGCGCCAGTCAGCTTGCCGCCGTTGGCGCGCCGGTCCGCTCTCACTTCCTGATTGATAGCGGATTGGTTGCCCTCCAAACGCGCCGTCTGCCCGGCGTTCAGACTGCCTGATCGGATGCCTTGCGCGATGCGGTCCTGCTGATTTTCCTGTCGCCTTCCAACTTCGCTGTTCCCAAAGTGGTCGGACGCCGTATTGTGCTTGTCGCGATAAATCTGCTTGCTGAGACCGTTCTGCTGGCGATTGATCCGCTGCCGTTCGGCAGGAGTCAATTTGCCGCCATTGGCGTTGCGGTCCGCTCGGATTTCACCGTTTAGAGCCCGCTCCCGATTCTCCACATGTGACGTTTCACCCGGCGTCAACTGTCCTGACTGGACGCCCTGGGCGATACGGTCCTGCTGGTTTTCCCGGCGATTGTTCACCTGCGCGAAGCCGCTGACTGCGAACAACCCGATGCAAATTGAAGTAAGTGCAACTCGTTTCATTTCTTCTCCTTCCCAATTTGGCCCCCAGGCCAACTGCTTTCATCTGCACAAACGGAGCGGGGCTTAATTGGTTGACTCACGAGCAAATTACTTTCCGTTAATGGGTTTCGGCGATTTTTTATGCCGCCGTGAGTAAACCTGAGCGTAAGGGCTACGTTTATTACAGTGGGAAGCAATGATTGGCGCGGTGGCAGAAGGACTACCGGGCACGATTAGCAGCGTGCGACTAGGCGAGTTTGGCGCCTGGATGGCAACGGAGCAGAAGCGCGTTTACCTGTTGTGCCGTCGCATGCTGCAAGATCCGGGCGAAGCGGATTGCGCAACCCAGGATATTTTTCTAAAGGCCTATAACGCCCTGAACCGGGCGGATTGCGACCCGGAGGACCCCGACGCACAAGGACGCTGGCTCACGCGAATCGCCGTGAACACCTGCTTGGACCGGCTGCGCTCCAAAGCGTGGCGGATCTGGCAGCGGCGTCCGGCTGCCGGGGACGAATCGGCTCTGTTGCAAACAGTCGCGTCGCGCGAACCGGATGCGGAGCGCCGGCTGTTTGCCACACAAATTCAGCAGAGGCTCGAGCTGGCTTTACGGAAGCTTTCCGGACGGCAGCGCGCTGTTTTTTGTTTGAGGCACTACGATGAATTAGCGCTGGATGAGATCGCCGTTGCTCTGAAACTGGACCGGGGAACCGTGAAGTCGCACCTGTCCAGGGCGATCGCCAAGCTAAGAGATGAGCTGCGAGATCTCTATATAAAGGGTCATCGGCAGCCGGACGAGCGGGACATAACACCCGCATTGAGGGAAGAATGAACGAGCAATTTTCAAAGCCGGATCACTGGACGGACGAGCAGCTTATCGAACATCTATACGGAGTGGGTGCGGACGCTGCGTCGAAAGAGGGTGCGCATCTGGAAGGGTGCGAAGAATGCCGCCGCCGTGTTGCCGCCATGCAGTTGTCCCGCCGGGTTATCGAGGCGGGAGAGCGCCTAGAACAGCTAAGCGCGGAGGCGCTTCTGGCCCAGCGGCGCGCCGTCTATCAAAAACTCGAGCAACCTGTAGGCTGGCGGATT
>DAISJE010000520.1:0-3722 GCA_036821665.1 Bryobacteraceae bacterium
AAGTTGTGGCTCCAGTTAAGAGGAGTGCCTACCGGATATAACGCCCAAGCCAGCCAATAGCCAAATAGAAGCGCTGCAAAGACGCCCCACTGCCAGCGTGTCGAGCGGAAGCCGAGCAGGAACAAGAAGGGATAACCCAGACCGATCTGCGTCAAAGTATCTTCGAACGTAAAGTAAGTCTGGCTATGATTTATCGAACGTAAGAAGATGCCCAGCGCTATAAGGAGAAATGACCGCCAGAGGGCGTGCGCAAACAGGCGATTAAATGTTGCACCTCTTTTGATCCTGCTGGCTATTGAGTACGGAAGCGCAACGCCGACCAGGAAAGAGAATCCGGGCTGAATCGTGTCGTGCAAGGAACAGCCGAACCATTCCACGTGCGTCTGATTAAAGCCCAGAAAAGCCCAAAACCAGTTGCCCGGATACGCCTGCGCGACTCGCGCCAGGTGCAGCACTTCCGCCATCATCAGCACCATGACGAGTCCGCGGTAAGCGTCCACCGCAACATTGCGGACAACGGCCTGCTGCTTGGCCGGGGCAATAATATCGATTTCCGCTTTGGGACTTACCGGGATCGCAACCTCGCTCATTGAAAAGCTCCTACCAGTAGAACTTTAGCGCAAACTGGATTTCGCGCTGATCGTTTTGGCCGTCGCGCGTTGACGTGATTTTGCCGAATGAATCAGATGTGTAGTCAGTCGATCCCGGCGCAGCGGTCACACCATTCCCAGCGAAACCCGGGGGCGAGAAACTCGGCGTGTTGGTCAGATTGAAGAATTCGGACCGAAACTCGAGGTGCATTCTCTCGTTAATTCGGAAGTTCTTGAACAGCGAGAAATCGAGTCGGTGATACCCCGGACCGAAATATTGCGATGGAGCACCGCCAAGCGGGCTGTAGTCGGACTGGCCTACCGTAGTAGCCACGGGAGGACTGGTAAACGCCGCCGGATTCAGCCACTGATTAACATTGTGAGGCCCCGCCGTGACGCTCTGGCCGGGTACCAGAAGAGCGTAACAACCAAAATACGTGGTTGTGGTGATTGCGCAATTTATAGTCCCCGGTTGGCCATCCTGGAGAGTCAGAATCCAGTTGGTGCTCCAGCCGCCGACCAGCGCGTCCACCCATCCTGGACTGCTGCTAACGAACTGCTTACCGTGACCGACTGGCAGCTCATATGCGCCACTGAAGTGAAGCGCTTTCGGAACATCGAAATCACAGAGGCCGTAATCTCCCTGAATTCCGAAGCCCGGCAACAGAGCAGCACCGCGCCCCGAAATAGCAGTGCTGTTGAGCACATCCACTGCATCCGTGCGGCATTTCGACCATGTAAAATTCGCGAGCAGGCTCAGACCGGCGCTAAACCGGCGCTCGTAGTTGATCTGTAGCGAATTGTAATAGCTGTTGCCCGCAAAGCTGGTGTCTGTGAAACCGTTCTGAAAATCCGGATAACGCGTGTAATCGAATACGTTGAGCCCGGGGGGAAGTATTTGGGACGGCGAATTGCCATTGGTGTAGACACCAAGATGCCGGACACCATTCCCTACGTATCCCACTGACACTGTGTCATTTCGCGCCAGTTGATATTGCAGGGTGAAGTTGTAACCCATCGTGTAGGGAGTTTTTACGTGGTAGTCTTCACCCGTAAACGATACCCCCGCCGGCTCGACTGCCGCAGGGGTTAGCGGGATTGCCGATATGCCGGTTTCCAATGTCCCGATAGCGCCGTTCGGATAAATGATGGGTGCGTTGGGCACCAGATTTGAATAGCCTAGACCGAACTGGAATGGGAAATCGACGTAGGTCTCGACGACAGAGTTCTCAAATCCGCCATAGAATATCCCAAATCCGCTGCGGACAACGAGTTTCGGTGTGAGCTGATAAGCGAATCCTATGCGCGGCGAAAAATTCGTAAGCTGCGAATGGCCCAACCCCGGGACATCGGAGCAAACGACACTGATGTTGTCCTTCTTTGCCGCGGCGGAGAAGTCCGGCGACAGCGGAGTGTTGCAGCGTCGCTTTGTCAATAGGAACTCAGAGGGGCTGCTCGATCCCGAAGGAAGAAAATTTGATTGTGCTCCGTAGATCTCAATGAGCTGGCCAAAATACTCCCACCTCAGTCCGAGATTGACGGTCAATTTGCTGGTAACGTGATAGTCGTCTTGAAAATACAAACCGTTGTAATTATGTTTCTGGTCAGTGTTGGCAATGTTTGAAGCAGACACATCGTCGGCGCCCCCGACGTAATCAGCCGCGCCCGGTACGCTGCCCGTTATTGGCGAGAGCAGCAGTTGAGCTAGACCGGTATTGCCGCTGTTCAGCGTGGGGATTTCTGTATATAGTCCACTGAATGAGAAGGCTCCTCGGCCCTGTGGAGGTTGCAGGATGGAAAATCTTAGGCGCTGGAATTCATAGCCCATTTTCAGCGATTGCTTTCCCCACTGCTTCGTCAGGTTCTCAGTGAACTGGTAGGTGTTGCTGTACTCAATGGAAGGCAAGTAATTGTTACCGCCGAGCCTGTTTAGACCGGCAATCGAAATGCCGGGCAGACCGCCGTTTGAAGCCACCTGTGGCACGCCTTGTATTCCAAACTGAGCGGGGATACCCATCGTGTCTCCATTAGGTTGAACGCGCGTTGTCGCGATGCGGTTAAAGCCAAGGCGTATTTCGTTGACCAGGGTTGGCGAGAACAAATGCGTTTCACTTAAAGCCGCATTGTTAGCCGTGGCGGTTTGATTGCCTGTGTAGAATGCGCCGCCATCCGCAATTCCAGGAAATGGCCCGGGAATGAATGTCGGATTATCGGAAAAGCTCTCGCGCGCGAAAATGCTGTCCTTTTCGGTAAGATTGGCATCGACGCGAACATCGAACTGATTCACGTCATTCCGCAAGACTGGATTATTCGTGTAGTTATTGAAGAGCCCTGGATTATTGGGAGCGGGGTAGAGATTCAGTAGCTTGATTCCGTTCGGATCCAGGCGGCCGGCTGGAAGAATGTTTCCGGCAAACGGGTCGCGCACGAACCCCACCTGCGTCCCTGCAGGAGAACCGCCGCACGGTATGGTAATCGCTGTGACCGTGTCCGGCACACCGCAAGTGACGGCGCGCGTAGTTGAAGGATCAAACACCTGGCCGTTCGCAAAAGTGCGCCCCAGCACATCGGTGCGCGTGCCACCTTGCGTCAGTAGTTCCGAAAGATTTGTATAGCCGCTGTTGCGCTCTAAATCCGTCGGAACCGTACTCACCTGCGGGATCGCCTGACGGATTCGTGTTCCTTCGTAATCTCCGAAGAAGAACAGCTTGTCTTTTTTGATGGGACCGCCGATCGTCGCGCCAAACTGGTTTTGACGGTATTTCCCTTTTGGAATGCCGCCCGCGTTCTCAAAGAAGTTTGCCGCATCCAGCTTGTCGTTGCGCAGAAACTCCCATGCCACGCCGTGATATTGATTCGTTCCGGATTTGACGGTCGCGTTCAAAGTCGCTCCAGCCGAGCGTCCGAACTCGGCACTGTAGTTATTCGTCTGAACTTTGAACTCCTGAATTGCATCGATCGGCGGACGAACGGCATAAGCCGTGCCGTTCAAGAAGTCCACCAGATTCGCATTGTTATCGATTCCATCTAGCAGATAGTTGTTCTGCGCAGGGCGAGATCCGTTGGCCGAGAAACTACCGCTCGCTCCGAGGCCGCGAGTATCCTGCTGGCCTTGCGTAACGCCGGCCGAAA
>DAISJE010000521.1:0-3700 GCA_036821665.1 Bryobacteraceae bacterium
CGATTCGGCTTCTATCGATATCGCATTCGTGTCCAGCCAAACGATGCCGGCACTACACCGGCGCAGGATGCCGGTCTGCCGGGGCTTAATACTGGGTCGGCCTCCACAACGGGGCTGCCGGCCTTCTACGTTAATGGGAATGGCGGCTTCAACTTCGGCTATGCGCTCGGTGTAAACCAATGTAATTGCCCATTGAAGGAGACTGAGAATCATTTCCAGTGGGTAAACAACTGGACCAAAATTGCCGGTAACCACACAATCAAATTCGGCGCAGATATCCGCCGTGCTCAGCAGCAACGCATTCCGAGCGATCTGCATCGCTCCGGCGAGATCAACTTCAACGCGTCGGAAACCGGCGATTTTGGCATTGATCAACTTGCAGGAGGAAATGCTTCCACCGGCTCAGGACTGGCGTCTTACCTTTTAGGACTGCCGGCGACCTTTGGCCGGTACTACACGGCTTACGACTATTATCCTGGCCTGCGGCAGACCCGCCTTTTTTTCTACGGGCAGGACTCGTGGAGGGTCACCACGAAACTGACGGTTAACTACGGCTTGCGATGGGAAGACTATTTGCCGCAGACGGCAGCAAAACCCGGCGGAGCGGGTAGTTTCGATCCTGCTACGGGCGAAGTTCTCGTAGCCGGTATCGGCGATGTCCCCAGGAATCTGGGAGTGCAGGCATACAATAAACTCTTCGAACCGCGTATTGGAATCGCTTACCAGGCAGCTCCTAAAACCGTTTTTCGCGCCGGATTCGGAGCAAGCGCTACACCCGCGGGCCTCGGATCGGTTTTCGGACAAGGCGCAGATTACAACCCGCCGATTGTGAACCCGCAAAGCGTAAATCAATCGAATATTTACTTCGCGCCTTTCAATCTGCTCAAGGGCCCTCCAGCACCGCTCAATCCGCCTGTCGGCACTAACGGGCGCTACCTTTTGCCGGACGGAATCGGAATTAACTACTTCACTGATCCGCTGGATTCTTATCGAATTCCCGAAGTATATTTCTGGAACTTTACCGTTCAGCAGCAACTAACCTCAACCATGGCCTTGGAAGTGGGTTACGTGGGTAATGTTGGCCGCCACCTGTTCGAATCGTTGAACCGTAATCAAGCGGTTCCCGGTCCCGGTGATGTGGATCCCAGACGTCCGTTTTACAACACGTTTGGCCTGGAGCAGGGCATTTATCAGTACTGCAACTGCTCCACCTCAAACTACAATGCGCTTCAAACGAAGTTTCAGAAACAGTTCTCGCATGGGCTCGACTTCCTCCTGACGTACACGTGGTCGAAAGCCATGGATTATGCCTCCGAAGGCGGGGGCGGATCTCCTTCTAACATCTACGACGGGCGAAATGATTACGGCCCGGCATCCTGGGACCATGAACACACGATTACGTTTACGCACGATTGGGACATCCCGGTCGGTCGCAATCGTCATTGGACGCTCGGCAACAATGCAGTGGCTGATGCGATACTAGGCGGCTGGCGCTTGAGCGGTGTTCACACCTGGTCAACCGGAAGCCCGTTTACGCCAACGGTCGCCAACGCACCACTTCTCAATGATCCGGATTTCTCGCAAGTGCGAGCCGACCTGGTTGGCAGTCCCAACGTATCCAATCCCAACGCGAGTCTCTGGTTCAATCCCGCCGCCTATAGCGAACCGCAGCAGCCATTCCGCCAGGGAACGGCAAGCCGCAATTCGCTGCGCGGGCCGAGCCTTTGGGAGTCGGACCTCTCGCTTTCGAAGAACCTGCTGCTCAGCGAACGTTTTAAGCTCGACCTGCGGGCAGACGCGTTCAACGTGTTTAATCACGTGAATCTGGGTAACCCGGCATCCCAAATCGACTCGAGCGGCGCAGGACAGATCACCTACATTGCAGTTCCCATGCGCCAGATGCAGTTCGGCTTGCATTTTTCGTTTTAGATGACAGAGCCCCGACCGTCAGGGAGGGGTTTTCTTTTTCATGCCGAAACTCCGCAGCCAAGAATGGTTCCACCAGCCTGACTATTACGGCTTTGCGCGCCGGGCTTGGCTGCGCTCGGAAGGTTATAACCAGGACATCTTCGATGGACGGCCGGTAATCGGCATTTGCAACTCATGGAGTGAGTTGAATAATTGCAATGCGCACCTGCGCACGGTCGCGGAAGCGGTAAAGCGAGGCGTCTGGGCGGCAGGAGGATTGCCGCTCGAATTCCCAACCATTTCGTTGGGCGAAATGTTTATGCGCCCGACGACGATGCTCTATCGCAATCTCATGGCGATGGATGTCGAGGAATCCATTCGTGCCAACCCAATCGACGGCGTGGTTTTGTTATGCGGTTGCGACAAGACTACGCCCGCGCAATTGATGGGATGCGCGAGCGCGAATATTCCGGCAATCGTTGTGCCCGGCGGTCCAATGCTTAGCGGGCAATGGCGCGGCCAAAGAATCGGGTCGGGAACGGATGGACGCAAGATTTTTGACCTTTTTCGCTCCGGAAAGCTCAGCGAGGAGAAATGGCAGGAATTAGAAGGCGGCATCTCGCGCAGTGCCGGGCATTGCACCGTGATGGGCACCGCCTCCACGATGACAAGCCTGGCGGAGGCGATGGGGATGACATTGACAGGATGCGCGAATATTCCTGCTCCGGATTCGCGGCGCCTGGCCATTGCGGAAGCGAGCGGCCGGCGCATCGTCGAAATGATTGCGGAAGATCTGCGACCGGCGCAGATCATGACGCGAGAGGCGCTGGAGAACGCAGTCATCGTCGACATGGCCATCGGTGGATCTACCAATGCGGTCGTGCATCTGCTGGCGATCGCAGGCCGGCTTGGTATCGAACTGCATCTGGATGATTTCGACGCGATCTCGCGGCAGACGCCTTACCTGGCAAACGTCAAGCCATCAGGCGCATATCTGATGGAAGATTTTTTCTCTGCCGGGGGGCTGCCCGCGGTCATGCGTGAACTGCTGCCCAAGCTCCACAGCGATTGCATTACGGTCACTGGAAAGACCATCCGCGAAAACGTCGAAGCCGCGGAGTGCTTCAACCGTGATGTGATTCGCACGTTGACCGATCCTCTCCATCCTCAAGGCGGAACGATTATCTTGCGAGGTAACCTTGCGCCGGACGGTGCGGTCCTCAAGCAGACCGCAGCGTCACCCCACCTGTTGCAGCATCGTGGCACGGCCTATGTGTTCGAGAACAACGACCAGATGCTGGCGCAGATTGAGCGCGAAGACCTGCCTGTTACGAAGAACTCCGTCTTGGTTCTGAAGAATTGTGGCCCGAAGGGAGCGCCGGGCTTTCCGGAATGGGGTCACATACCGCTGCCAAAAGTTCTGCTGAAGCAAGGAGTTGATGACATCGTCCGTATCAGCGATGCGCGGATGAGCGGAACCAGTTTCGGAACCATCGTCCTGCACATCGCTCCGGAATCGGCCATTGGCGGCCCTCTTGGGCTGGTGAAAACCGGCGACGTGATCGAGCTGAATGCCGAAGCGCGCAGCTTGACGCTATGCGTCGATAGCGAAGAATTGCAACGGCGCGCGGCTGCTTTCGTTGCACCCGCGCCGAAATACGAGCGCGGTTACGGCTGGTTGTTTCTGCAACACGTTACGCAAGCGAATTTAGGATGCGATTTTGACTTCCTATAACAGAGATGGGATGAGAAGGCCGGTCTCCGGCGGAATAGCGATAAGCTTTCCGATGGA
>DAISJE010000522.1:0-3681 GCA_036821665.1 Bryobacteraceae bacterium
GGATTTCTTGATTGCCGTTTCCATTCATGAAAATTGCCCCTCGTTTTGACATGAGGCGTGGCTTTGGAGGAAAACCGGCGGCTAAATCAAAAGAATATGCCTCGCAAAACTACTCGGAATCCGCACGGGACTTTAGGGGCGCTTTCCCACAACGGGTATGGAACGCGTCCGCAACTAGTGGGACTTTAGGGGCGCTTTGAAGCCGGAATCGCGGGACTTTGGGGGCGCTGGTACGGGACTTTAGGGGCGCTTCTATTATTTACTCCTGTATGTCCTATAGAACGCACCAGTAGTAGCGGCCCCACGTCTGTGGAAATGTGGAAAACCTAGAGCAGCAAATCTAGCACACAAGTCGAAGGGACAACAATCGCTGTCGCGATTGAGCGGACCCAAGTACCATTGGTTTTATGACGCGCATTACGCTCGTACTTTTGTCCGCGAACGTATTAATGGCCGCAGCCAACAACAATGCTTTAGATTCCCTGAGAAAAGCCGATCATTACGCAAATTTGTACAATTGGCCTTCCGCCAAGCTGCTCTTTTTAGCCGCGAATCGCGGATTGCCTCATGGTAGCCCCGAGCAGATTCACGCGCATTTGGGTTATCTGCGAGCCACGATGGAGGAGCGCTCCTTACCGGAGTTGTCGAATTATCTCGGCACTTTGCTGCGTTCGCCGGAAATGGCGTCTGATGCGCGCCTGCGCTTGTGGTGTTTAGGAATCAAAGGCGATGTCGATGGCGAAATGGACAGCGCATCGGCTCGTGCCGACTGGGAAGGGGCGCATCGGGTCGCAGCCAAACTCGGGGATAAGCAGTGGGAATCGCGTTCGCTTGCGGAAGCAGGATTCAACGCTTACTTGCAAGGCGATATTGCGACCGGGCGCCGCAGCGTTGCGGCCGGACTGGGTATGGCGCACCAGACGGGCGACATTGGCGCAGAAATCCGGTATTTATCAGCAATCGGAACCGGTATCGAGTGGAACGGCGCGTACCCGGAGGCTCTGGGTTACTTTCAAAAGGCGCAGTTGCTCGCAAAACAAAATCCGGATGTTGGTTATCCGTTTCTCACCGTGGCCGGCGAAGTCGAAACACTGATCAAAGAGGCTCATTTTCCAGAAGCCGAGGACCTGGTGAAAAAGGCTTCGGCGCAGGCAACCCAAAGCGACAAGTTGATCAAGTTGACCCAACTGATGCTGTTTGACGCTGATATTGCGCTCGGCGAGAAGCAACCGCAACGGGCGATTCAAATCCTACAGAAAACGATACGGCTGGCGCGGCGCAATCAGACCCGGATGCTGGCGGATGCGGAAATGAAGCTTGCTGAAATCTACCGCGAACAACACAAGCTCGCTCTCGCCGAACGTTACGCCTCTGCCGCTTCTGCACATACGCACCTAACCAAGGATCTCTTCACAGCGCCAGCCCGGCTGGAGTTCACGGCGCAGCTTCAGTGGGATTTGGGACGACGAGCAGAAGCACGCCGCAGCATCATGCGCGCGCTTGAAGTTTCAGAAGGTCTGCTTTCCCAAACAAACAGCGGCGCCGTTCGTGAAGGGCTGCTCACGGCGATGAGCTCTGCTTATGAGACGGCCTTCTCATTTGCTGCTCAGAGTGGCGACCTGCAGGGCGCGTTTGCAATTGTCGAGAGAGTTCGCGGCCGCATTACTACCGAGACTCTCCTGCAACCAGCCCGCGTATCCCAGCAGCCGATGGACATGGCGGTTGAAGACAAGATCAGAAATTCAGCTTTTGAAGGCAACTGCGCCGATTGAGCGAGATCGGCTCATCGACGACCTTTTCTATGCGGAACAGCAACGATTTGTGGACGACAAGCCCGCGCCGTTCGCTATTGAGAGAAGCCACGCGATTGGGGTTCGGCGAGTGGCAACAAAACTTGGCAGACAGGAGGCCATTCTGGAGTATGTTCTTCCGGAAAAGGGCGACGCATACTGCCTGTTCTTATCGCGAAATGACGCGCGCATTGTGCCGCTGGGATCGGCGGGAAAGATATCGGCGCTGGCACAGAGCTTCACTGGGAACGTGAAGTCTCGCAAACCTTGGAAGGAGGATGCGTGGGCACTATACGATGCTCTTCTGGCCCCGATTCCGGAGATAACTCAATTCAGGCGTCTTACCATCGTCCCCGACGGCGCTCTGCACCTTATTCCGTTTGACGCCCTCTATTCACCGGCTGGGAAGCCACTTGGAGAAACTGCTGTTACCTCTTATGCTCCATCGGTGATGAGTGATGTTTTGCTGAAGGCGCGTTCGGAGCCACAAATGCAGCGCGCCTTTCTGGGAGTTGGCGGCGCAATCTACAACCAAGCTGGTATGCAAACCTTCACACTTGCTAAATCAAATCCGCGCGGCGGTTACTTCGGCGTAGACCCGGCCAAACTCCCGAATCTGCCCGGATCACGCGTGGAAGTTCAGACCGCAGCCAAAATTCTGCACGACGTTGCAGGAGCTGAAACTCTTCAAGTTGGTAAGGCAGCCACCGAGTTTGCGTTTACTCATGCGCCGTTAGCAAACTTCGAGGTAATTCATTTAGCAATTCATGCCGTTGCTAGCCAGGGCGATCCAAGCCGGGCGGCACTTATCTTTCCTCCAGATGCCGAGCACCATGACGATGGATTCTTAGAACCGCGCGAAATAGCCCGGCTCCATTTCGGCGCTCGCGTGATTGTGCTGTCAGCGTGCGATACGGCAGTGGGGCGCCTGCAGGGCCAGGTGGGAGTGGCGAATCTTGCTCGGGCGTTCCTGCAGGCAGGGGCCGACAGTGTGATTTCTACTCTGTGGCCGGTAGATGACATGGATTCATTATTTTTGATGCAAGCGTTTTATAAGCACCTCGTGAGCGGCGACGATGTAGCATCCGCGCTCGCATTGGCAAAACGCGACCTGCTGAGCAAGCTTGGGAGAGAAGATGCTTCTCCATCCTCCTGGGCAGGCTTCGTGCTCCTGGGTAATGGCGATAGCACTCTGCGTAATACGCAAGCAGCGCACCTCCGAGGTTTGACAATTCAATGACTACTCCTGAAACTTCATACGACAACATTCGACTGAAGATTGCCAGTCTAATTCAGAGCAAGCTCTTTCACCCGGAGAGAGACAACGCGGAACTCGCGAAATTGAGTGAGGAGTTCAGCGACCTCTGGCCTGCTTGGGTCGCGGCCGGCGACATTGAACCGGGAGTTAACGATTGGCTCCGTAAGTTGAAACTCAGCCACACCGGTTTCTGGCGAGGACCCGGCAGCGGTTTGCCAGCGTACTTCGCAATCAACGCCACGCTCAAGCGAATTGATGACGGCCCACTCGTCTTTTGGGATGTTCTTCCGGGAGGCTTGGCGGAACGCGCCGGAATCAGTCCAGGAGATGTTCTGGCTGGTATCAACGGCCGCGAAAGTAACGGCAGCGAGCCGCGGTTTCAACTCGGCGGCTCATATACATTGAACGTGCTCCGAAACGGCGTCGAGAAGGCGGCTAGTATCATGCTTCCGAGCAGCGGTCCTAAGGACCGGCCACCGATGACCGAGGCTAAGCCACTGACCTATTCAGTTAATGACGGAATCGCCGTTCTCAAGGTGACGTCCTTTCCTGGCGCTGTTGGATTTGACTTACTTCGCGATCTAAAGAACGCTCTCACGATTTTCGACGACAAAAAATGCGATCGGCTCGTTC
>DAISJE010000523.1:0-3680 GCA_036821665.1 Bryobacteraceae bacterium
AGCTTCGGGGCGGCGCAGCCACACTATCAGGGTCGGGTTATCCGACGCGGCGGTCGCGCCTACGATTTCCGGTACGGAACTCGCGCGTGTTCCTTCGAGTAGCGATACGATTTTCGCTTTCTGCTCTTGTTTGTGCGTGAACTGTTGCCAACGAACATCATCCACCAATCCGGCCTGACGGCCCAGCGGCGTGAGACGCTCATCGGCGTTATCGATCCGCAGGTGAAGGCGGAACTCGGCGCGAGAAGTAAACATCCGATACGGCTCGTCAGCGCCCTTGCTGACCAGATCGTCAATCAAGATGCCCGTATAGCCTCCAGTCCGTCCGATCGTTAGCGGCGGAAGATGCTTGATTTTGCACGCGGCATTCAGACCGGCAATCAAGCCCTGGCATGCGGCTTCTTCGTAACCGGATGTTCCGTTGATCTGGCCGGCAAGGAAAAGACCGGCGATCGATTTCACTTCGAGCGAGTGCTTCAGCTCGCGTGCGTCTATGGCATCGTACTCAATCGCATACCCAGGGCGAATCATTTCGGCATCTTCGAGACCTGGGATAGAGGCGACCATCGCGGTCTGGACATCGATCGGCATGCTGGTGGACATGCCGTTGACATAGATTTCGTGTGTGTCCAGGCCCTCCGGTTCGAGAAAGATTTGATGCCTGAGCTTGTCCGGGAATTTAACGATCTTGTCTTCGATGGATGGGCAGTAGCGAGGGCCGATGCCTTCGATCTGGCCGCTATAGAGCGGCGAGCGCGCGATGCTCTCGCGCAAGATGCGATGCGTTTCGTCAGTTGTGAACGTGAGATGACAGCAGATCTGTTCGCGATCGATTTGCCTGGTCAGAAACGAGAACGGCGTAGGAACGGAATCACCAGGTTGCTCTTCAAAACGGGACCAGTCGATGGTGCGGCCATCGAGGCGGGGAGGCGTGCCGGTCTTAAGGCGAGTCCATTGGAGACCGAGGGTGCGAAGTTGAGCGCCTAACGTGTTCGAGGGTGGTTCGCCGTTGCGGCCGCAAGCATACTTCTGCTCGCCGACGTGAGCCAGACCGTTCAGGAATGTTCCGGTGGTGACGACGACCGCTTCGGAGAGCAGATCGCGGCCATCTTTCAGCCGAACGCCCGCGATTTTGCGATTGGGTTCGTTTGGTAAAAAAAGCAGCTCGGCAACTTCGGCCTGGATGATACGGAGATTGGGCTCCTGCTCCAACCATTCGCGCATGCGGATACGGTATTGCTTTTTGTCGCACTGCGCGCGCGGCGACCAGACGGCCGGACCGCGACTGGTGTTCAGCAGACGAAACTGAATGCCGACGGCATCGGTGAGCTGGCCCATGATGCCGCCCAGCGCATCGATTTCGCGGACCAAATGGCCTTTAGCGATGCCGCCGATGGCCGGATTGCACGACATCTGGGCGATAAGATCGAGATTCATCGCCACCATGGCGGTGCGGAGACCCAGACGCGCACAAGCACGGGCTGCTTCGCAGCCAGCGTGACCGCCACCGATGACGAGGATGTCGTACTTCTTGAGCATTAGCGGGAATAGCGGATCTATTTCAAAGCGCGCACAACGGGCACCAATCGCCCTGTGCGTCTATTCGTTATTCTAGTTGGCGTGCCAGATAGCCTTGGAGGTGAAAAAATCGGGGACACCCCTGCGAATAGAAGAAGTCGAAAGGCCGGTGGACGCGAGCCCGGAGTGTCCCCGATTTTTTAGCTTTGAAGATTCTGATTATAGGGAGCGGGGGGCGCGAACATGCGCTGGCGTGGCGGCTTGCGAAATCGCCGCAAGTGCGTGGGATCTTTGCGAGCCCGGGGAATCCAGGCATTGGGCAAGTAGCGACGTGCGTACCTGCTCCGGCAGATGTATCGGGTTATGCGGATATTGCGGAGGCGCGGGGCGCCGATCTGACAATTGTCGGGCCGGAAGCACCATTGGTCGCTGGTGTAGTGGATCATTTCAACCGACGCCGGCTAAAAATTGTCGGGCCGACACAGGCAGCGGCGCGTCTTGAAGGTTCAAAGATTTTCGCGAAACAGTTTTTTGAAAGGGCAGGGATTCCGACGGCCCATTCAATACAGGCGAATTCTCTTACGGAAGGGCTAAACGCGCTCAGGCATTTTTCGCTTCCGGTCGTGATCAAGGCAGACGGGCTCGCAGCGGGCAAGGGCGTTGTCATCGCACAGAATCAGGACGAAGCAAAGCAAGCGATCGTGAACCTCGGGCCAAACGTCGTGATCGAAGAGTTTCTGGAAGGTGAAGAAGTGAGTTTCATGGGCCTCAGCAACGGCCAAATGGTCTTTCCACTGGCGCCGACGCAGGACCACAAGCGTATTTTCGATGGCGATCAAGGGCCGAACACCGGTGGTATGGGGGCTTACGCCGATCCGCGGATTTTGACTCCGGTACAGAGCGGAGACATTATGGAACGCATCATGCTTCCGGCCATCAGCCACATGCGGCAGGAAGGCACGCCCTTTACAGGCTTTCTATATGCGGGCCTGATGATGACGGCCCAAGGGCCAAAGGTACTCGAGTTCAACGTGCGGCTGGGGGATCCCGAAACGCAAGCTCTCATGCACAGCTTTCGCGGAGATTTTATCGAGGTACTTACGCTTGCGGCGCATGGAACGGGAACGGTGTCGGGTCGGGCCTGGGGTGGATGCTCGGTGTGCGTTGTATTGGCGGCGGAGGGTTACCCGAACGCGCCGATTACAGGCGATGCGATTACGGGGATCGATGAAGCGGAAGCAACCGGGGCAACCGTGTTTCAAGCAGGAACAAAGCAACAGAGCAATAAGCTGTTGACAAGTGGCGGACGGGTGCTGGGGGTAACGGCGGGCGGTGAGACCCTTCCAGAAGCTGTGAAGAATGCTTATGTAGCGGTAGAAAAGATTGGTTTCCGGGGAATGCATCACCGCAAAGACATCGGGCAAAAGGGGCTGCGGCGCTGGTAGACTGCGAAAGGAAGGCTGGGGACGTAGCTCAGATGGATAGAGCAGCCGCCTCCTAAGCGGCAGGCCGGCAGTTCGAATCTGCCCGTCCCTACCAGAGAATTTGGGACGAGCCTCTCCAGGAGATAATGACAACATGAGCGGTATTCAATTCGTGACGGACGAGAAAGGCCGCAAAACCGCTGTCCTTATTGATCTAAAGAAGCATAAGGCCCTGTGGGAAGACTTTCACGACGGTCTGCTAGCGGAATCGCGCCGTAGCGAAAAAACCGTTCCCTACGAAGAATATCGGGCCAAACGCCAGAAACGCCGAGGGCGTGGCTAAGTTCTCGATAATCATTGCACGATCCGCGCAAAAGGAACTAGACAACCTCACGGGTCCAATCTTCGCGCGAATAGACGCCAAGATCCTTGCGCTGGCCGACAATCCACGGCCATCGGGATGCAAGAAGCTAAGGGGCTATACCGATCTCTGGCGGATCCGCGTCGGAGACTATCGAGTTATCTACGCGGTAGATGATGAGGCCCTCAGTTTAAATGTGCTCCGGATCAGACATCGCAAAGATGTTTATGAAGGGCGATAGCGGCAGGCCGGCAGTTCGAATCTGCCCGTCCTTACCATGAAACTCAATGCAAGGCGGCGTGAGACGCCCGCGCAGCGCAAGGCGCTGCTTGAATGCGTAGGTAGGAGGCGTTGCAGCGATGTCGCGGAAAGCGCCA
>DAISJE010000524.1:0-3659 GCA_036821665.1 Bryobacteraceae bacterium
TCACGCGAACCGAACGCCGTCGAAGGCGCGGCGGCGAGACGCCGGTAATCCTGTAAGCCATCGAGCAGGTTAGGCCGCAATAATGGTTCGTGCAGCAATTCCAGGCAGCCCTGTTCCAGTGTCCATAGAGAGGCAACAAGGTTGCCGCTATCCACGCTCGACAGAAATAACGGCTCGAGCGGCTTCATGCTGACGGTCTCGTACCAATTTGAGAGATGTCCGAAGTAGCGCGGGAGTTTGTTTGCGGAACGCAGCGTGAGTTCCGTTAAGGAAATGAATTCGGAAATCGTCAGATATCCAAACTCGACCGCGGCCTGGCGCGAATTCAGAAGCAAACCCAGGTTCGTGGGCGACATGCGCTCCGCAATGCGATAGGGCTGCTCCTGTACGTTATCGGGAATCAGCCAATGATTGCCTGCGTTGCTGAACTCGGCGAAGTAGCGCCAGGTCCGCAAAGCCGTCTCGCGTAGAAACAACCGGTCCTTACTCGAAAGCTCTAGATCTTCTGTATGGGGCGATCGATTGAGCCAGCTTGCCAGCGGCTTCGAGCAGCACCATGCAATGACAAACGGAAGAGCGTAAGGAGCGGCTTCGGGTCGCAAGAACAAAGCGAGCCCAATCACAATCGCGAGCGCCGGAACCCAGTTTAGATAAATGTCAACCGGCGTGCGTTTTCGAATGCCCAGCTCTGCTTCCGTAGCGGTTTCCCATTCCAGCAGCCGGCTATGCGTGATAGTGCTGCGGACAATAGTCCTGACAATTGCATCCATCGCAACCAAGGCCTGATGCGCCAAAAACGCAATATTTAACAGGATGCTGATGTGCGAAGTGCCGAAATCGAATAGCGCCTCGCGGAAGGTAAGCCAGTTTTGCCGTACAATGGCGCGCGTGGTAGCAAAGACTAACCGAAAGTAAATGGGCAGGAATAGCAGGGCAACTGTGACGAGAGTCCAAAATCTGGGGCCTCCAGGCAGCCAGAACCAGCCCACCACCAGCAAAGCGAATGTGGCCGGCTCGACCAGGCTGCGCCGCAAATTGTCCACGATTTTCCAGCGTGAAACGAGCGATATGGGATTTTCCGTCATTCGCCGCGATTCGTCCGGAACGCGATTGAATATCCAACGAACAATCTGCCAGTCACCACGCAGCCAGCGATGTTTACGGCGATTGTAGGCGCTGTAGTGCGACGGGTAATCGTCGATCACTTCGATGTCGGAAGCAAGACCCGCGCGCGCATAAGCGCCTTCGATGAGATCGTGACTCAACAGTGCGTTTCTTGGGAACCGGTGCTCGAGAACTTGCCGGAGCGCGTCAACATCATAAATGCCCTTGCCGGTAAAAATACCCTCGCCATATAAGTCCTGATAGATATCCGAAACCGCTCGCGAATAGATATCGAATCCCGTTTGCCCGGAGTAGATGCTGGCCAGGCGCGAGCGTGTTGCAGAATGAACGCTGATGCCGACGCGAGGCTGCAAAATTCCGTAGCCGCGCGTCACAACGTTCAAATCGGGATCAACCAGCGGACGGTTCAAAGGATGAGCCATTGCGCCGATCAATTGCTGGGCAGAACCGCGAGGCAGTTGCGTGTCCGAATCGAGCGTCAGGACGTATTGAATTTTGGGCAATCGCGAAAGATCGCCCGCCTTGACTGGAAACGGATCATAGACTTTACGAAGTAGTTGATTCAGATCGAGCAGTTTGCCGCGCTTGCGTTCCCAGCCCATCCAGGCTCCTTCGCGCGGGTTGTAAACGCGGTGGCGATGGAAGAGATAGAACCCGCCATACGCCTCACCCGCGTATCTGCGATTCAGCTCTTCGATTAACTGGACAGCCAGATCCACGCGGCGGTCCTTTTCGCCCGCCGGTTCGGCCGTATCAGGAAGATCTGTCAATAACGCGTAAAAAATGTTCGGATCGCGATTGACGAGATACCGAATTTCGAGATCCTCTACCAATTGCCGGATCTGCTTGTCGTTTATCAGAAGGGTCGGAATGGCCACCATGGTGGCGCTCGCCGGCTCTACCGACTTGGAAAAATCGAGCTTCGGCAAAGCGTGCGGGGTCAGGACCGAGGTGACCAGGTAATTCATCAGCTCCACCGCGGCCTGAGTGGCCGGCAAAATCAGAAGGAGCGCTCCGATGATGACGCCCCAGCCGCCGTGCGATTTCACCACACTTAAGGTGAGAAAGACCACGGTGATGAGCGATATGAACTCGATACCGATAATGTAAATTTCATCCGGATATCGATAAAAAAACCGCTCAATCCATGCGCCGACCGAAGGACGGTAGCCGATCCGGCGAAAGAATTCTTGCGAGCCCTCACGATCCACCAGGTAATAGCCGACATGACGCAGCCGGTCCCGTAAGGCCTCAGGTGCGTTGCGCTCGATGACGGCCTGTTCGGCCATCGTGACCGCCATCTGCGCAACTTCTACTTCGCCCAGGTCCGAATGCGCGGCCACCTTGGCGATCCTGCGGCGGTAGCGCTCACGACTTTCGAAATCCATGCGCGGGTACACGCCGGCAGGATCCAACTTCAAGACGCGATGAACGACCGACAGCTTTTCGAGAGTAGGCCGCCAGTCGATTTCGCCGATTAGACGAAGACTTGTGATGAGGCTCCCGAGATCAAACGATGGGGCGTCGAGTCCATCCGACAAAAAGGCTTCCAGCGCCCGGCGGCCACGCTCAGCAATGAACTCCAATATCACGAGCTTCATCGCGGCCAAAATGCCCCAGAGTTCGGTAAGCCGCAGCGGCTCGGTTTCCTGGACGGCATCTATATAGAAAGCGAACACCTCTTCGGTGAGCCGAAACTTCGCCGCAGCAAGGAGGCTACGCGCCAACACGATGCACCGCGGAATCGCTTCATCGCTCGACGTACGGACGACGGGCAGGCGCCCCAGCAGACGCATCGCATCGCGAAGCGCTTGCGAGTCGGTGCGTATTAACCGGAAATTGTCATACAGCCACTTGAGATCGTCCGAAGGCGCATCGGTATTCAAACTGTAGAGTTCGTTCTCGAGCGCTCGCAGGCGGTGCAAGATAGTTCTGTAAAGCTGGCGAGCCTTCTGCGAACGCCGGGCTCCTGAAACCCAGCCACAAGAGCGTGCTGCCTGTTCCGCGTAACTCCGCAGTTCCTGTTGCTCATCCAACGATATGCGACTAAGCGGTAGTGCCGTCGTACGAGCGTCCATCTGGCGCGAGATCTCAGCCATCCAGCGCGCTCCTCATCGATAACTCGACGCCTGGAGCTCGAACATTTCCGCGTACGTCCCACCGCGAGCCACCAGGCGATCATGGCTGCCCTCTTCGGAAATGCGGCCATTTTCCAAAACGATGATGCGCTCGGCCATGCGCACGGTGGAGAAGCGATGAGAGATGAAAAGCGCCATTTTGCTTACCGTCAGTTCGTTGAATCGCTCGAATACTTCGTATTCGGCGCGGGCGTCTAAGGCGGCCGTCGGCTCGTCCAGAATCAATACCTGCGCCTCGCGAAGGTAGGCGCGCGCCAAGGCCAGCTTCTGCCATTCTCCCCCGGACAGATCGACGCCGCCTTCAAAGCGCCTCCCGAGCATCTGTTTATACTTTTTCGGCAAGCGCTGGATCACGCCGTCGGCCAAACTTTTTTCTGCTGCATCGCGAATTCTGTC
>DAISJE010000525.1:0-3654 GCA_036821665.1 Bryobacteraceae bacterium
TTCGGGAACCGCATCGAGCTGAAAATGCCCGTCTGCCCCGGTAAATGCGGAAGACGGGCCGATTCGAACCAGCGTGCGCCGGACCGGCTCGCCCGTTATGGAATTCGAGACCGTGCCGCTGACTGTGTAGCGCTTCGTGCTTTGTGGCGGAGCGACCGAGGTAATCGGCCCCCCACCGATAACGACCTGCCCAACACAGATGCCACTTACCGTCCCAAAAATGAGAGCGAGCAACCAGGCGCGCATACGGACCAGTAACATTTTAGAAGCCGGCGGAGGCGTATGGGTTCCCGAGTCCTGGGCTATCACCGTATTTCGGTTTCATTTTTGGTATGGGAGAATCCGAAGGACAAGAAAAGCTGAGTTCTAATGTATGGCTGAAAAAAAGCATGAGACCGCCAACCAGCCGCAACGGCAAAAGCTGGATATTCTCATCATCGAGAATGATCCGGCCATGGTTTATTTGACGAAAGAAGCCTTTCGCGAAGCCGGTTTGACGGAATGTATTGTCTCGGTGCCGGACGGCGACGAGGCTCTCGCCCTTCTACGGCGCAAAGAGAAGGATTCACAACACCCGCATCCAGACCTGATATTTCTGGATCTGCATCTGCCGAAGAAATCCGGATTGGAAGTTCTGGCGGAGATCAAAGGCCATCCGCGGCTGAAAGTAACGCCGGTCGTGGTTGTATCGGGTTCGGCAAATCCCAGCGAGGTGCGCGAAGCGTATCAATTGCATGCCAGTTGCTACATCCGTAAACCGGACGATTTATACGAGTTTCTGCAGTTCATTAAGGTCTGCTTCGATTTCTGGGGAACGGTTGTAACCCTCCCCGGCAAGCCCGAGCCGGAACTGGTCGCAAGCTGAGCTAGCCGCACAAATAGAGCCCCAACCGTCAGGGAGGGGTGTTCAATCCGGCGTTCGCCGGTAATTCCCCGCCGTTCACCGATTTCATGATGAGTTCGTAGCCTGATTTCTTTACTATCGAAAACGGGACAGGCTATGGAACGGAATCGAAAAGCGAATTGGAAACAGAACTGGGAAAGTCTTGCGCTCCCCATCATTCTCATGGTTACGGGACTGGTTTTGCTGGTTGCCAGCGGGTTCGGCGTGGTTTCGCTTGACCGCATCCAAAACCTGTGGCCCGAAGCGCTGGTTCTGGTGGGATTGACCGAACTCATACCTTCGAGCGGTTCGGCTCGATGGTAGATCCCGAGCGCACCTCCGACTCAAAACCGATGCCTGAACAACCAAACGACCACGAATGGTGGATCGACTACGCCAATCTGGACGAACGCACGAAGAACATGCTGCGCCAGCGGAAGCGGAACAGGCCATGCACAGGAGGGCGCGTATTTTTCGCGCTCTTTCTGATCCTGATTGGCGTTTTGCTGTTCCTGAACAACATAGGCGTCATCCCGGTCCGAAATATCTGGGATTACTGGCCGCTGATCTTCGTCGGCGGTGGAATAGGCCGCCTGATAAACTCCCGCGATACGACCGGCCGCTTGCTCGGCTTTCTTCTGATTTCGCTTGGAGTAGTGATCTTACTGGTCACGCTTCACATCGTGCAGATCCACACCCACGATGAAAGCTGGCCGCTGGCGCTGTTGCTGATTGTATTCGGAGTCGTTCTTTTGGTTAAAGTGGTGCAGCCTTCGGCTATTACGCGGCAGTCATTCGGTCTGCCTACGCCTGTTGCTCACGACACTAGCAACGTAGTGAACGATGTTGCCGTGCTAGCCGGCATTAAACGCAAACTCGACACCGGAGATTTTCGAGGTGGAACTATTCTCACCGTTTTCGGTGGCGTCGAAATCGACCTGAGGCGATCTCAGATCACCGCGCCCGAGCGGACCGCTACTCTCGAAATTAAAGCCGTATTTGCGGGTGCGAAATTAAGAGTTCCCGAGACCTGGAGGGTGAATATCATAGGCGCGAGTGTCTTTGGCGCCTATGAAGACAAAACCATCCCTCCCAATACAGGGCCTAATTCACCGACCCTTGTCATTACGGGTCACTCGATCTTCTCCAGCGTAGAGATAGAGAACTGACCTGCGCACAGTGAGCCGTGTCCACTGAATGCATCCAATTTTCAAAAGCAGAAGCGGGCTGATTGCTTACCTTGTAGCATGGATTCCACTTGGCCTGCTATTCGGCTTCGTGATACACGTAGCCGGGCATCTCAGCGCCATGCAAAGTCTGACATTCACCATTCCCCTGACGGCCGTGCTCGCCTGTGTGTGTCTTTCGGCCTGGTTTGTGTGCCGGTCACTTCCGCTGCGCACGACGCGTTTCGGGAAGTTGATCATACATCACGTGTTTGCGGCGATGCTGGCCAGCACAATCGTTGTGGCCATTATGAACATGCTGGTCATGAGCGTAGGCAAGTTCGTTCCATCGGCTCGGAATTGGTTTCATGCCGCAGTTCCCGTGCTGGCGGTAATGGTTTTTCTGGTTTTTCTTCTTTCGGTTGCGCTGCATTACGTTTTGCTGGCGCTCGAATCGTCGCAACGCGCGGAAGTTCTTTCGCGCGAGGCGGAATTGAAGGCGCTGAAGGCACAAATCAATCCGCATTTTTTATTTAATAGCCTGAACTCCATTAGCGCGTTGACTAGCATAGATCCGGCCAGGGCGCGTGAGATGTGCGTGCGCCTTTCCGACTTTCTGCGGAATTCGCTCCGCCTTGGCGAGCGTACCAGTGTCCCTTTCAGCGAAGAGCTGGCGCTGACGAAAACCTATTTGGATGTAGAGCAGGTGCGATTCGGACAGAGGCTCAAAGTCAGGCAAGATCTGGATCCGGGTTGTGAATATTGCGACGTTCCACCGCTGCTGGTGCAACCCCTGATTGAGAACGCAATCAAGCACGGGATTGCCACGCTGACGGAAGGCGGCGAGATTGAGTTTAGCGTGCGAAAGCAGCGTGATTTTTTGCGGATTACTGTAGAGAATCCTTTCGATCCTGATGCGCCGGCTGCGCGCAAGACTGGATTTGGCCTGGTGAACGTCCGGAACCGGCTGCAGGCCCGCTACGGGCCGGACGGCAAAATGGACATCCAGATTGACCGCTATCGCTACCGCGTCGTGCTGTCGTTTCCGTATGTCGAGACTCGGGAGAAATTGCACAAATAATGAAAATCCGCACCGTCATCGTCGACGATGAAGAGCTTGCCCGTCAAATTGTACGCGAATATCTGGCGGCCGAAGAAGACATCGAGATCGTAGCCGAATGCGGGAACGGCTTCGATGCCGTAAAAGGCGTGAACGAACTCAAGCCGGACTTGTTATTTCTTGATGTCCAGATGCCCAAGCTGGACGGATTTGAAGTGCTCGAGTTGATCAGCACGGACGTGGCTGTCGTGTTTGTTACCGCCTACGATCAGTACGCAATGAAAGCCTTCGATGCCGCGGCGATCGATTATCTGCTCAAGCCTTTCGATCAGGCACGGTTTCACACGGCTCTTGAGCGGGTGCGGCGGCGCATAGGAGATCGTGCGCAGACGGTAAGCGCGAGCGAATTAAAGAATGCCGCCAAAGCGCCAGGCCAGTACGCGACGCGCATTGTAGTGAAAGAGGGAACGCGCGTGCATATCATTCCTGTCGACCAACTGGACTACGCCGAAGCGCAGGACGACTATGTTTCCCTGCATAGCGGC
>DAISJE010000526.1:0-3649 GCA_036821665.1 Bryobacteraceae bacterium
GACAGCCTGACCAGGTTTCAGCAGATTAAAGATGATTGGGGAGTCGCCGGAGGGCTACGCGATCTCGGCGACCTGGCGCGCCACTCCGGCGATTATTCCGGCGCTTCCGGCTACTATAAACAGGCGCTTGGCGTTTTCCGCAAACTGGATCATCGTCGTGGAATCGTACGGGTACTGGAGCATCTGGCCTGCTGCTCCGTGTCGGACGCGCGTCCGGACCGTGCGTTGCGATTGGCCGGTGCGGCGGCGGCAATGAGAGAAAAACTGGGAATGCCACCCTCCGCGGCAGAGCAGAAAGAGCTCGATCAGATGCTGCGCGATACGCGCGATAACCTTGGCGAGGCGGAACAGATGAAATCCTGGGCTGAAGGTCATGTGATGAGCATCGATAACGTATTGGAGTATGTGCTTGGGGCGGAGTACAGAGGCTAACTCGTTTATTTGTACTTTTGCGGGTCGACTAGCCGCCGGACAGCGGAGATCCGATTCGCCGGTAGACCGAGCCGGCGCGCGTGTTCACGAATGGGCGCCTCATCCGGAGCAAAGTACACGCAATAGATCTTCTCGTCGGTGACGTAACTGTGCAGCCACTGAATGTTTGTTCCAAGCTCCTTCAAGACCGCAAGCGACTTGATGGAGACCTGCTTGATCTCCTCTTCGGTCAGTTTTCCCGCGCCTGCGAACTCTCGCTCGATTACATATTCGGGCATGATTTCCTCCGGGTCAGAATAGCATCAATTCAGCGATGAAAACCAGAGAAGCAGCCCGCATCCAGTCCGAATCCTCAATCCTCATTTCTCGCACTTCGAAAAACTCGATGTTGATCCTCGAAGCCCTCCGCATTAGCGTGAACACGCCCTAGTATTTGTCTAATACTGAGCGCGCTTATCGTTCTCCGACCACTTCCGGAACGCTTCCAAGCCCTCCTCGCGCAGCATGTTCGCGGTTGGGAGATGGCGTGCTTCAGGCGGAAGTGCTAATTCCCGGTAAATCGCTTCATCGCCGAATCCAGCCCGCGCTGCATCGTCGCGCGTACAAGCAAAATAAATCCGGCTGACGCGCGCCCAATAGAGCGCTCCCAGGCACATGGGACACGGTTCGCAGCTCGCGTATACTTCACACCCGGAGAGATCAAACGTTCCCAGCTTCTGGCATGCCGATCGAATCGCTTTAATCTCAGCATGAGCAGTCGGGTCGTTCATGAGAGTAACCAGATTTACACCGGTTGCAATCACTTCATCACCTTTCGTCAGAACCGTCCCAAACGGGCCACCAAGGCCCGAAGTGGCATTTTCTATCGCAAGCTTGATGGCTTGCCGCAAGTGCGTTTCTATAGTCACAGCGTCCAAACAAATTCTCTATCATCTAAATCGAATAGCGAACCTTCGCCGTTCCAGTTATTTACCCGGTGTCGAGGTCGACCGGTAACTTCGCCCAGACGCCACCCACCCGTTCAAGCATGCTACCTTCGCCGCATGAAGTCGAAACCACGCGATAAGGCGCCGATCACAAAGCCTCTGCTGAGTGATTTAATAGAGCGCGATAAGGCTGGTCGTAAAGCAGTTCTGGATCAGCCCTCCGTGGGATCGGATCCTTTGGAGGCTCCCGATATGTATCAGGACGGCGGCCAAGGCTACAATCCCGATTTCACGTTCCCTCAAGAGTAATTGTGGGGCAGACGATCGTTTTTCGTCGTCTGCCTTTTTTAAGACTCATCCGCTACACTGATTCCTTCAGCAGTGAGCAGACCAACAACTTATCGCGATGCCGGAGTGAACATCGACGAGGCAGATCGTACCGTATCGCTGATCAAGCGGTACGCCGCGAAGACCCTGACTCCGAACGTCCTTACAGCAATCGGCAGCTTTGGCGCGGGCTTCGCTCTGAAAGGCTGGCGGGATCCGGTCCTGGTAAGTTCCGCTGACGGAGTCGGGACCAAGCTGAAAATCGCCTTCGCTACTGGCCGCCACGACACAGTCGGCGAAGATCTGGTTAATCACTGCGTCAACGACATCGCCGTCCAAGGCGCCACGCCTCTCTTTTTCCTCGATTACTTTGCGGTTGGCAAACTGGATGCCGCCGTCTGCGCCAGCGTCGTCAGCGGCATTGCACGTGGTTGTAAGAATAACGGCTGCGCGCTTATCGGCGGCGAGACGGCTGAAATGCCTGGCATGTACGCGGCCGGTGAATACGACCTTGCCGGTTTCATCGTTGGCGTAGTGGAGCGCAAACGCATGCTTACCGGTGCCGATATTGCGCCCGGCGATCTGCTTCTCGGACTTCCCTCCCAAGGACTCCACACCAACGGCTATTCCCTCGCCCGCAAGCTCCTCTTTGAAAATAACGGTCATAAGCCGGAAGAGTTCGCCGACGAGTTGCTTCGAATTCACAAGTCTTATCTCAAGCCCATTCAGGCGCTGCACCGGGAAAAGCTGCTCAAAGGCGCTGCCCACATTACAGGCGGCGGCTTAACCGACAATGTTCCCCGTATGCTGCCGGCGGGTTGCACTGCCGAAATCGATCCTCATTCCTGGCCGGAGCAGCCCATCTTTACCTTATTGAAGAAACTGGGCAGCATGCCGGAAAACGACTTTCGGCGGACATTCAACCTTGGCGTCGGCATGGTATTCGCAGTCTCTCCCGGAAAAATTGGGTTCGTTTCGCAAATTCTCAAGAGGCTGCGCGAGCCGTTTTATCAGATCGGGCGCGTCGTCCCCCGGAAATCCAAACGGCAACCCGGGGTTGCCTATTTGTGAAACCCCGGGGTTGCTGATCGTGAAACTTGGGATTCTGCTATCCGGACGCGGCTCCAATTTCGAGGCCATTGCCCGAAACGTCCTGTCTGGCCGCCTCAATTGCGAGATTGGGTTCGTTTTTTCAAATAAGCCGAACGCCCCCGGTCTCGCTCGCGCCCGGGAACTCGGCTTCCGCTGCGGCGTAATCGAATCAGCCGGACGGGACCGTGCCGGTTTTGACGCGCAAGTTGCTGATTTACTTCGGCAACATGACATTGAGTTCGTTTGTTTGGCAGGCTATATGCGCCTGCTGAGCGGGGAGTTCGTTTCGCAATTTCCGCAGCGTATCCTCAATATCCATCCGTCTCTCCTGCCGGCGTTCCCGGGGCTCGATGCGCAATATCAGGCTTTGATCCACGGCGTGAAGATCACCGGCTGTACCGTTCACTTTGTCGATGAAAACCTGGATGCGGGGCCCATCCTCCTCCAGGCCACCGTTCCCGTCCTGGACAACGACACAGCCGACACATTATCGGCGCGCATTCTTGTCCAGGAACATAGAATTTATTCCGAAGCAATCGCCTGGGTCATCGAAGGCAACTACCGCATCGAAGGCAGGCGAGTAATTAAGACCTGAAAGCACTAACTGTGTTGAAAACCGTTTTAGCAGCCGTTGTTGCCGTTATCCTGATCGTCTTTGGGTTCGTTTGGTTTTCGGGCGAACATGCCGAACTCAAACCAGCCAAACCCGTTTCCGCGATTGGCTCCTCCACGACGATCCTAATCCAAGCCAGCGATCCGCATGGAATCAAGGCATTTTCCGCCGCCCTCGAGCAGGACGGCCAAACGAAGACCATATTCGAAGACAAAAGCCGGTCGAAGCAGAAGGGCGTCATTTATTCCTTCACTGCCGG
>DAISJE010000527.1:0-3644 GCA_036821665.1 Bryobacteraceae bacterium
GCTGGTAATTCCGTTTGTATCGAAGTTACTCGGCCCTATGCGATACGACTTGTTTGTGGGTAACCTGCGAGGGCACATCTCGCCCCGCGACCCCTGGATTCAGGGTCAAAAAATTAGTTTTAAACCGAGTCCGAATTTTGAATTTGGCGTTTCCCGCACGATCGTCTTTGCTGGCAAGGGACACGTGCCGCTTACATTCGGCTCCTTCTGGAATAGCTTCACAAGTCTGAGCAACGTTCCGTTAAATGTGAAATTTTCGCGAGACGATCCCGGCGCTCGCTATAGCAGCTTCGACTTCTCTTACCGGCTACCGTTCCTCCGAAACTGGCTCACACTTTACACGGACGCGCTGGTCCACGATGATGTATCGCCGCTGAGCGCCCCGCGCCGGTCCGCATTCCGTCCTGGCATATACCTATCCCATGTCCCGCATTGGCCGCGCTGGGATTTTCGCGCAGAAGCAGTCTACACCGATTTCCCTACTTCGCGCAGCCACGGCGGACAGTTCTTTTTCTTTGAAGACGCCTATCATGACGCTTACACAAACAAGCAGTTCATACTCGGCGACTGGATTGGGCGCGAGGGGAAAGGCGGACAGGCTTGGCTCACGTACCATTTATCGCCTCAGGAGATGATTCAGCTTGGGTATCGAAACGCCAAAAGCGCGAGCGATTTCGTCCCCGGCGGAACAACGCAAAACGACTTTTCTGTGCGAATTGTCCGCCGCTTACAGGAAGATGTCGAGCTGAATTTGTTTTCGCAAGTCGAATTATGGAAAGCGCCGATTCTCGCACCGGGGCTTCGAAGCGATCTATCCATTGGCCTGCAATTGACCTACTTCCCAGCCTGGCGCTTGCCGGGGCGATAAAAGAACGGGCTCACCTTCACTGTTCGTCTAAGTTGCTGAGCATTGCACTACAATGGTTTGCATTGTTGACTAGCGCCTGCGATTTTTTAGAGCCTGGGAGCTTCAAGCCGGTATCGTTCAGGGGTGCAACAGCTCTTGTTGCGCGCTGGACTATATACGTACCGCGAGAGCGATTGAACGGCTGAGAGGATAAGTGATGGCCACTGATGCTGCTCCGGGCGCACTTCAAGAAGCCGGCATTGAAAACATCGCCGCAAAACGTACGATCACGCCGGCAATTCTCGGCCTTGCGGCTTCAGTCGCGGTAGCCTCATTTGCACATCCGCTAATCCGGGCACTAAGGCTGTATCAGCCGGCCAATCTATATTTCTATAACGGCTTACCCGGTTGGGCATTCTTGGGCTCGCTGGTTGCCTCCGTAGCCGCCGCGTTCGCGCTGGTTCTTGCGGTTTGCTACGCGGCATCGCGAGTCGGCGTCTCCGTTCACAGGATCGAGAGAGTTCTCATCGTGGCTTTGGTCGCCGTAGCGGCCATTACCCTAAGAACTCGGGTACCGGCCGTCATTCTCTGGCCCGCCGCGATTGTCGGCGCATTCGTATGTGCGTCCGGGATACGGATAGGAAGAGCCGTTCGCGCGGTAGTGTGGCGTGCTTGCCTGATCGTCGCTGGCGCTTTAGGCGCCGTGCTTATTTACGAAATAGCCGGTGCGGCGTTCTCACTGCACGAGGCCCGCGCAGCAGGCTTCATCGGTCAGACCCAGAGCGCTCGTATGACGATTGTCCTGTTGTTTGACGAACTGGATCAGGAACTGGCATTCGACCTGAGGCCCAGCCGTATCGCCATGCCGAATCTAGCTGAGTTTGACCGATCGGCTCTCCACGCTACGCACGTCTCGCCCGTTGGGGAATGGACGATCCAGGCGATTCCTTCGCTGTTGACGGGCAGAAGGTTTGCATACGCCCAGCAAGTGTCGCCGGCTCGCCTGGAATTGCACGCCCTAAACGGCGCGAAGACCACTCTCGACGTACGGGATACAATTTTTGCAAAAATCCGGCCCATGGGTATCAATGCCGCAGCGCTCGGATGGCATCATCCCTATTGCCGCCTGTTCGCAAGAGATCTTGCCGCATGCGAGTCGTTTCGGAATCTGGACGCTACGCCCTCTACTCGCGTCGCGATGTATTTCCGGCAAAATGGCGTCACGATACTTACGCCTTTTGCGAATCCCGCCACGCAGGATATTCAGAAACAGTACGATGTGGTGGCGAAAGAGCAATACGGGCAAATCCAGCAGGGCTTGCATACGCTCTCTAGTTGGATCGCCGACCGCCGCGTGCGATTTATCTGGGCGCACTTTCCATGCCCGCACCCTCCCGGCATGGCCGCTTCGAGCGATGGGCGCCGGCGGCTAAACTACTTCGACAATCTCGCGATTGTTGACGATATTGTCGGCCAAGTGGCCTCAGAATTGAAGCGCAATGGCAGGTGGAACGATTCAATCGTTGCGATAACGGGCGATCATGGGTTGCGCCGCGCTGTTTGGGAAGACCGCCCCACTTGGACCCCGGAAGAGGACCGCTTGGTAAGATTGCGCCGCCGCGAACAAGTTCCCCTTATAGTGCATTTACCGGGGCAGACCGAACACATTTCCGTGTCAGAGGACATGAGCGGCCTCGTCTTGCATGACCTTATTCTGGAGTGGACTCAAGATCGGCTCACTCAACCGGATGCTCTTGCGTCATGGTTCGCGAACCGGCAGCGCTCTCAACACTGAGAGATGTCGCGCATTTTCAATCTTGATGCTTCCGAAGCAGGTAAAGCCAGCGAAGATCGCCTTTAACCGGCTGCTTCTCTACAATTATGAAGCGTTGCCGGCATGCTGCTTCGAATGACTCTTGCGTGAAAGACTCGTGGAGTGCATCTCGCCCGCGCGTCAGCCGCCGGAACAGCGGATCGTCCTTGGAAACGTATTCGATAATCAGATCTCGCCTGGTCAGTTCAGCCGCGAGATTCAGAATTTCGATAAGCGGAATGCGATCGGTAACCAACAGATGATGAAGTACCGCCAGCATCATGACGAGATCGAACGATCCGGCAGCACGATCGAGAAACGAAGCATATTCCGCGTTCAGCCACCCGGTCGCAGGTATAGGATGGGCGATGTTCATGACGAGCGGAAGGATATCCAGGTTCTCAGCCCTCGCGCGCCGCCACACATTGCCCACTACAACCGGATCGAGATCTAAAGCAACTACCCGCGCTCCTTTGTTTGCGGCAATTGCGCTAAAGTGTCCGGTGTTACAACCGATATCGAGAACGGTTTTGGGCTCGCAATCTGCAACCCAGTTTTGGACCAGTGTGGTTTTCCGGGCAAACTCTTCTTCCACGTAGCTGAGATTGCTCATGTAAGAAGACCAAACCGATTGAGCCTGCGTGCGCGGAGCAACCTTTCGCAGAGTTTTCCGCAAGCGGCGTAACTGGGCTCCAAGAATGAATGCGGCTTTCTCGGGATCGACCGACGTGTTCTTTTTGAATATGTTGCCTTGGTCTGGATCAACTCGCCGATTCAGCCACACCGGTATAGACACTGCCGTGAGAAACGGCCGTCGGAAGCGTCTCACCCACGGGCAGTGAGCGTAGACATCTTCGGCTTGCAAGCCGGCATTGCGGCTGATAAAGATCTCATCTGCAGGCACGCGGAATTCACGCGCCATAAGCAGAGGCCGGACAAACATGCGCATGAACTGCTCATAGGGCAGCCACGTCGAATCGCCTG
>DAISJE010000528.1:0-3630 GCA_036821665.1 Bryobacteraceae bacterium
CGCGAGCGGCTTGGATTTCGTCAAGGCCTGTAACGAGCTGCTATTTGATGTTTTGCAGTTTCGCGGTAATGAAGATAACTACTACGATCCGCGTAACAGTTGTTTGAACTCTGTTCTCATGCGACGCCTCGGAATTCCCATCTCTCTATCGGTCGTTTACATTGAGATCGCGAGGCGGCTTGACCGGCCTGTTTATGGTGTTGGTCTTCCCGGCCATTTCATCGTGGCATACGAAGACAAAGAGACTCGATATTGGATCGATCCCTTCCATGCCGGCCGCATTCTTTCGTTCGCAGATTGTGCCGCCCTGGCAAAGAAGACTTCGGGTGCGGATCTTCGATCGAACCCGGCCGTGCTTGCGCCGGTGAGTAAACGGCAAATTCTGGTTCGGATGCTCAGTAATCTGAAAGCTATCTATTTGCGCGGCGAGGCTTTCGATAAAGCGCGTAAGGTGCTCGACCTGCTCATTGATGCTATGCCTGCATACGCGGACGAGTATCGCCATCGCGGGCTGGTCCACCTGCGGCAATTAAATCATCGCGCGGCAAAAGCGGATCTCGAGACCTATCTGCGCTTAGAGCCGAACTCGCCGGAACGCGAGCAGGTGGAAAAGCAGCTTGTGCTTATTGAGCGGTGGAAGGCCGGTCTGAATTAAGCGGACTTATGTTGGGCCATCTACTGCCGGCCCTCGACTTGGAGATCGTGAAAGAGAACATGGCCTGTTCCGAACGCCGCCAGGAATCCTCGGTCCATGGAATGAGTGACACCTCGACGTTGTCCCATGTCTTTCTGACAAGTTTGAACGAGACGTGTTTGGTGATTGCGGGACCGGACAGTAGCAGCATGTAGCAGCCGGTAGTATACCGGACCGTACGCCGCAATCGTGCCGGTCGAAATGTCGGGTGAAGGGTGTTGGGGGGCGGAGCGCCCAATGTCATTTGGTTTTGGGAGCCAGAATCCCGTCCTGCGGCCGATGCCTCGTCGGCCTCTTTAAATGTTGAATTCTCGAATAGCCGGGCGGGGGCGCCCGGCGCAGCTCAGGGAGCTGCCCCACCAAATCCTTCCCAGATTCGGGAAAACTAAACGACAGTGCGGCGGAGAGCGCCAACGGCGATTTCGTAGCCCTGTTTCGTGTAGCGGAAGACGAGCGATTGGGCCAACCACTCCGTATATCCGCCAAGTCTATTGCGGTTGGGCAAATGACAGCGGTGCCAGAAGCAAAAACGCCAGCTTTTTCATGTAGTTCCTGAACCGGGCGCCGGGTCTATCCTGCCTGTTCTAATTCATGCACTCGCGCTGCAATGACCTGCAGATCGTGAATAAATAGCTTATATTCCTCTTCGAACCGATCCGGTACACGGAGGATAGCCGAAGGGTGTACCGTCGCTACAATTTCCTTCGCCCATTGATGTGGAAAAAATTTGCCGCGCTGGGCTGTGATCCGGAAATCGCGTCCCAGTAATGATTGCGCCGCGGTTGCTCCCAGGCAGACCACCAATTCCGGTGTTATCGCCTCCAGTTCTGCTTGGAGCCAGGGCCGGCAAGCGGAAACTTCCGTTGCGTTCGGCTTCGAGTGAATCCTCCGCTTACCGCGTTCTACGAATTTGAAGTGTTTTACGGCATTCGTGACATAGATCTTTTCACGATCCAGGCCCGCCTCCTGCATCGCACGCGTCAACAACCGGCCCGACGGACCCACAAATGGGTGACCCTTACGGTCTTCTTCGTCGCCAGGCTGCTCGCCGACCATCACGACCCTGGCGTCACGCGGGCCTTCGCCGAACACAACCTGAGTTGCGTTCCGGTATAGATCGCAGCCTTGACAACCCGGTGCGGCCGCGCGTAGCTTCGTTAAGCTATGCGTTGCCGGAACCCACGGTGCCGCGGAAACGATTTCCTTAGGCATGGATTTAGGCGTACCTTTAGAAAACCGCTTGCTCACGCGCACGGCTCAGTTTTAGCGCTTTCACTCTCATCGCCTGGCATGGCAAACTTGCTAGTGCGCGCGGCTCAGTTCCGAAGTCACGCGATCCGCAACGAATTCCTTCAGATCCCCGTTGGCATCGAATGGCACGTCGAAGGGTTCGGATACGACGCTCACATTCGGAGCCATCGAAGGGATTAAGTTCTCACTCACTGCGAGGTCGACGAGTTCCAACGTGTTTCGGATGCGGCAGTACGTCACAGTCGATAAGTCAATTTTTCCCACTGTCCGCGCAATGTTCGACAATGCTTCGCGATCGCTGGGGAAATGAATCGGTGTGCGAATACAAGCTGGAGTAGAAGCTGTGAGCGAGTTGATATAGGTCGGATTCCAATCGACATCATTCACCAGGCGATCATGCACCACGTCGGCCATGCCCAGTCCGACGCCGCTGTGATAAGAAAGATCGCTTATGGAACGCGCATAGATGCGGCGGACCATGGGAAGTTCTGGAAAGGGGTTGTACTCGCCGTTCACGCTTCGATTGATGACCTTGGTGTCCATCCCCGCGCCGCTGATGTTCTTTCCAATTTCATCCACGATCAGCACGTCGATATCCGGCGCAGGTAAATTTGCTTTCCAGGCCTTTACTTCGCGCAGAAGTTTCTCTTCCTGCGCCATCATGGACTCCAGGCCCTGGGATGAACTGACGGCAATCAACCCCGCCGTTTCGTGGTGTGCACCTTCCTCGATTGCAAGGCCGCCTAAAACCTTTCCGCTTTTAAAAACACTCGCGCCGACGCTGCGGATCATTTGCTCGAGGCCGATGCGATACCCGAACGTATGATATTGCCGGGCTCCGGCGAATTTGCCAAGGCCAATAGCCATCATCTTAAAGAGGCCGCTCTCGACCGCTCCCGAAAAGTCGGTGTGCCATTTGACCCGGCCGACCAGGAAAATGCCGTCTGATTGATACGCGTTTTTATCTAAAAAAGTCTCTATGCCCTCCGGAGTTGTGCCGATCGGAACCACATCGAGCGAACTGATAACCGGCACGCCCATGGTTGCTTCATGAATCCCGTAGTGTGTCAGGACATCCGCCTGACCTTCTGCGGTAGCCGCGCCGTGGCTTCCCATGGCGGGAAAGATGAAAGGCTTCGCACCGTGTTCTTTCCAGAAGCCGACGACTGCTTTGACAATCGTGGCGATATTCGAAATGCCGCGGCTGCCGACGCCGATTGCGATGCGGGCGCCCGCTGGAACCCGCGCCACGAAATCGGAGTTGACAAGCTCCGTTCGAATGCGCTCAGGAATGTTTCGAATGGTACGGTCTGGAAAAGACTGTTGCGCGAGCACGAATCTCGGCAGGATCATGCTCTCAGAATACTCCCGCTATTGCGGCGATGCGTCCACACCCCAGCTCTGTTCGAGCATCAGGCTGTATTCGCCGGAAGCGTATAGGTCGAACGTAAACTCATTCGGCTCGGGCTGATCGAACACCCAATCATTAAGCCGCTGCTCGTACCATTGATCGAGACAGCGATGGTAACGCCGCAGAAAATCGGCAGAAAAACTTTCTACCGGCGGAATATCCTGAAACACCGCGTGCAATCCGAACGAACGCCGGAACAGGCTGCAAAAATCGAGTACGCCCCAGGCTTCCAGCTTCGTTCGCACATGCGCGGGTATGTGCTGGACCAGCAAGA
>DAISJE010000529.1:0-985 GCA_036821665.1 Bryobacteraceae bacterium
CCACACCCGGTATATAGACGATATTGTTCGTGACGTCATAGCGGCCGCCCTGGCCCGAATTCATCGAGAAATCAGGAAACCAGACGTCCCAACGGAGACCATAGTTGATAGTCAGCTTTGAAGTGATCCGCCAAGTGTCCTGGATGAAGTAGAACATCCGGTTCTGACGATCCTCTTGGTTGGTCGAGATCTGCTGAAAGCGATTGAAACTCGAAGGAGCGCCCAGCAGAAACGATGCCAGTCCGAGTCCGCCTACTGCGTTCCCGTTTACATTATCCGCAGTGACCGCATCATCGAACTGATATACTCCCGCGCGATGCTGATCGCTCGGAAGCCGTAAGTTCCATGCCTGCTCAAACGTGCCGCCGAAGCGCAGCGTGTGATTGCCTTTCACCTTGGTCCAGTTATTGATGTAGTCGAGCAGTGTTTCGCGCTCGTGCAACGGGCAGTTGCAGCTATAGCCCATGCTGAATCCGCCCGCGCCATTGATGGTCAAGTCTGGCAGTCCATTGGTGTCGGGGCGTCCGTCAATGTTCAGCCCCGGAATGCCGACCGCATTCGCCAGTTGCGTAGTCTGATCCTGCGCGGCAACGGTCACCCGGTAGCGCGAGAATCCGAAACGTATATCGGTCAGCAGCGTCGGGCTGAACGTATAGCTCACGTCGGAGGCCACGTTTTGATTAAGCGCATTCGAAAGTCCGGAAAATCCCCACGCGCCGAAAGCCGGCCCGCCGTAAAGCCCGAATGGTCCAGGTGCGGCGATGTCCGCGCCTAGATAGCTGTAACGTCCAAAGATGCGTAGCCGCTCGCCATTGTAATCGCCGCGCGTATCCCATTGGTTCGTGTTATAAGGTTCCACTGCGCTGGTCGTGAAATTATTGGCGGCCGCATTGGTCGCCGGAATGTTGACTGCTGGAAGTGCAGCGAGAAGTTTTGCGACTGGAGGCGAGATGCTTCCTGCCAGATTCGCACCGGGAAACGGGGT
>DAISJE010000529.1:995-3610 GCA_036821665.1 Bryobacteraceae bacterium
GGCCGCTGCCATCCGGATTGCCCGTGTTCGGATCGTAAATCGGAACACCCAGATCGCTCAGGTCTCCTGTACGCTCAGCCGCGGTAGGCACCCGGAGCGATTGAGACGCGCCGATTCTCCGTTGCGTGCCTTGATAATCGCCGAAGAAGAATATCTTGTTCTTCTTTATGGGGCCGCCGATTGAGCCGCCGAACTGATTCCACCGTAACGCCGGAATGCCTCGGTCATGCGGAGCCGGAGTCCCCGGTTCGTGCAATCCCTGGGTAAACGGGTCGCGCGCCTGAAAGATATTGTTTTGAAGAAATTCAAACGCCGTACCGTGGAACTCGTTTGTCCCCGACTTGGTTTCCACCTGAATGACGGCGCCCGTTGCCTGATATTCGGCATCGTAATTGTTTGTGAACGCATTGTAGGTCGCCACCGAATCCATTGCGGGGTTAACCATCGTGATGCCGAGCACGGTATCGTTGTTGTTCATGCCGTCCAGTTGATAGTTCGTTCCTGCAAACTCCTGGCCGCCCGTGTTCACCAACGTCGATTGCTGCGGGTTTTCACTCGGAGCGTGCTGAAACGTGTTGACAACCGAGCTGGGCGTCAGCAGTGTGAGATTCGTGAAATTACGATTTGGGATAGGCAGCGAGGAGATTTGCTGGCTGCTCAAGCTGGTTTGCACAACGGCGCGGTCCGTTTCGAGTCCAGGTGGCGCGGACGTGACCGTCACCTCTTGTGTTGCAGCGCCAATCTTCAGCGAGGCATCCACGCGCGCCGATTGCGATACGAGAACTGAAACATTTTGTTGGACAAATTTCTGAAAACCGGTTTTTGTAATCGTGACGGTGTAATTACCGGCCGGCAGATTGGCCCCGGTGTAGTTACCCGAATCGTTAGTAGTAGCTTGATACGTCGCGTTGGTGTTTACGTTTGCAATGCTCACACCCGCACCCGCTATTGCCGCGCCGCTCGGGTCGGTGACAGTCCCGATGATGTTTCCCGAAACGGCTTGGCCCGGCGATCTCAATGCGAGCGAGCCTAGAAGAACGCACAGTGTAAGTGGAGCAATAATACGGCTAATCGACATAGAAAAACCCTGAATAGCCTGATTCTGCTTCCGATTCGGGCAAAATTCAATTGGGGGTTCTGCGTATTGCGGCTAATTGACAATCTTTTGATTTACGGAATGATTTGCGGAAAAGGTTCAGCGCTGGCTTGCCTCCATCGTGTTCACTTTCGCTGCCTTCAATTCGCGTAGTTGTACCAGCAGCCGGTCCCAATCTTTCCGATGGCGTTTGGTGGTGATGGGCGCGTCTAAGTTGCTGTAGTACGCCAGCAAGTGCGTGCGAATTTCGGGCGTCACGCCGGTAAAGTGGTTCCTGGCGAGGTGATCCAGCCAGTAAGCACATGCCTCGTCGGCCAAACGATATGCCCCCGGAGGCGTAATCGTGCCGACGTCATAGTTTGCGTCCGGTAAGGCGAGCCTGTGTTGGCGTGCATCTCGCAACCTGTCGCGATACTGAGCTGCGGCCCGATCGAAGCTCTCCCTGAATAGTTTCTCGACGGGAGGGTTGGGCATCTTGAAGCGTAACGCTCGCAGCGGCCCTATGGGCGGGAGAAGCTTGAGCAAGACGGCCAGTATGCGTTCGCCGGGCGTCGGACGGTCGTAATCCTTCCCCCAATTCCGTTCGTAGCTCGAACGCCGCATGATGTAGATAAATTGCCTCTTTGCCATTCCCGGCTCGGCCCGCTGGATCTCGTCTTTCTTCTGTGCCCACGCGATGCGAGTGGCTTTGGGGATGGTTTTACTGACATCCCTGCGGTAGGACCCAATCGCGCGATCAAAGTCGTCCCCGAATACATCTTTCAGGTCCAAACCATACGTATCGTGAAAACCGCGCTGTAAAAGATCCTTGGCTACATAGAATCCGATGAAGTCGTGATAGGCCTGCGGCGCGAAGTTCCCTTTTGCAACTTCCAAAACATCGAAGCCGAATTCCGTCATCAGATGGCATAGCGGATCTTGTTCATAGGTGATCACGTTGCCGTATTTGGCTTGGAGTTTCGGGTAAAGAATCGGCTCGCCCACGTTCGTCGCATAGCGATGACCATCCAGATCCGACACGTAATGCGACAGCGCACCCAGCGCGAAGGCGTATTCATCGAGCGTCCGGGATTCTGCGATCAGCGCCAAAATGAAGTCGCCGGTCCGCACATAGTGCGTGAGATCACTGAATTCTTTGCTGCCGTGCGGGTAGTAGCCGAGGTCCTGTATGATGGCTCCCCCATAAGCAAAGCCGTGCGCTTTCTTTAATTCCTCGGGAGTCGCTTTCGGAAATCTGGCCAGCAATACCGGCTTCAGCTGGATATCCCACAGAGCATCGACGATCGCTTCGTGAGACAGCACTGAATAACCATAAAGCGATGGAGCCAAGGCTGCTGCCGCGATGACAGCGGCCAGCATCCGTTTGGACCAGGAAAAACTAACAGGCATTCACCTCTATGGATGGTAGTTCGCCCTCGTTTTGAACAAAGGAACAAAGCAACCCGCTCCGGTACCGGAAGTACTTAAGTAAACGCCCGCCTCTTAAAAAGTAGGGGCGAGGCATGCCTCGCCCGTCGCC
>DAISJE010000530.1:0-3596 GCA_036821665.1 Bryobacteraceae bacterium
TGATTGCTCGCCACCGACTCCGGCCCGAATCCGCCGGTGATTCCGGTCGATTCCAAAAAGTATGGCGACGTGATCACGCCAACCGGCGCGTTCAGGTTCTCATGATTGATCGCGTTTCGCGCTGAAATCGATAGCGTCAGGTTGTAGCGGTGTTCGGTGCCTCCTCCGAACATTCCGCCCCCTGGAGGGGGACCGCCACCGCCGGGACCTCCGAAACCGCCGCCGCGCATACCGCCGCCTCCATGTCCACCGCCCGGACCGCCGCCGGGAGGTCCGCCGCCTTGGCGTGCCGTCGCACCACCGGAAAGGCCTTCAAACTTCGTCGTGCCGAAGCCCCAGGTCCTGCTTAACCGCAAGTTGAGCTCGATGAAGCCGGGCGCAATACCAGCGTTCCGTTCGATGAGCACCTGCCCGGGTTGCGGAAGAACATCGAGATAGCCAAACGGCGTATCTATAATGTTTGCTCCCGGCCCGCTCACAACAGCCGGTCGCGCCGTCGAGGCAATCTGCCCGACGCCGTAAAGATCGGTTCCTGTGGTGATGTTGAACGGCATTCCGCTGTGAGCGATAAAGAATGGCGACAGGCGCAGGCCCCAGGGTCCGGAAATGGATCCGCCCAGAAACAGCATCTGGCGAATGTTCAACGATGACGGTCCCCACTCCTGCGAAAAATCGTACGGGTTGGCAGGCATAGTGTTTAGCCCGTCCGTATTGCTGTGCGCTGTGCCATATGAATACCGGCTGAAAACGGTGACCCGCCTTCCGATCATGCTGTTCAGACTTACTGCTAACTGCGTCTGCTTAAAGATTCCCGTCGATTGGTAATCATAGATGTCGCCGATGTTCCCATACGGCCGGACCGCGTTGTTGGTTCCGGGCAGCGGGGCGTTGATGTCCACTGTGCGAAGCTCATGAACACCTCTCGAATTGATCAGGTTCACAGACATCGTGGTGTGTGAGAAAAGTTGTCGCTCTACGCCGATGACGCCCTGCATCAGGCGCGGCGCCTTCAAGTTGCTATCGATCTGATACCGCTGCTCTACATTCGACACCGGAAGCCCTGCAAGACTTGGAACAAGCGAAAACGCGCTGTCATAGTCCGTGGGGTTCTTGATGATGTAGTTGGTTTGATTCGCGCCGTTGTACCGGTAAGCGTTCAGGACATCTTCGGCCTGGAAACGGTCGTAGAACATTCCCCACCCGCCGCGAATTACAGTCTTGGCTCGGCCTCCCGATGCTTTCGCGTCCGGCGACCACGCAAAGCCGAACCGGGGCGCCCAGTCGTTTTTGTCGGAAATGTTGGTCTGCGCTTCCCAGCGCAAGCCGAAACTCAACGTCAGGTTGGGCTTCACGCGCCAGTCGTCCTGTACGAACGGCCCGAAATCAAGCTGGCTGAAGCTCACTAGCGGATTCCCCGCGCTCACGCTGTATTGCGACGGTCCGAATCCCATGGCAGTGACCTGCCGGCTTGTGTAACCGGCATTCAGAAGCTGCATCGTCGTCAAGTACTGATCGATGGACGACAAACCGGAGCCGCCCAGAAACCTGTATATGCCGTTGAAGTTCTTCGGCGAATAATCTCTCAGATCGTCTGCCCGGACGCGAACGCCGAACTTTACGGTATGCGGTCCGGCCGTGAGCGATGTATAGTTCTGTAACTCGTACTGGCTTTGAATGTCATAAGAAGCCGGATATCCCGGCGCGCTGTATCCCGAGCCTCCCGATACAAACGAATTGGCAACGTTCAGTTGCGGCGTAGTGGACTGGCTCGTGTAGCCGATCTCGTCGCGCGCGTATTGGAAATGCGTCTCGTTAACCAGTTTCGGGCTCAAAACAGCCGTATCCACCAGTTGCAGCAAATGCTCGCTCATCGATTGCGTGTAACCCGCGCTCTGTAGGGAAAGAGATCCGATGTTTGTCTGCGGCAAATTGAAATTTCCGATTCCAGTCAGAAGCTCGCCGTTGCTCAGATACGCGTACCGCATGCTTAGCGTATTATTTGCGGTTAGCTGGTAATCGATGCGCGGGCTGATCGTAGTTCGCCGCTGCGGCGTCGGGTAAAAGCCCTGATACAACTGCGTACTCAGCAGCGTGGCGGTGGGAATCGTGGCATTGACGATGCCATTGTCGTCGATATTTCTCCGGTCGAAATCGACAAAGAAGCTGGCTTTGCGGCTCAATGGCCCGCTTATATTGCCTCCGAACAATTGCGTCATGAAGGACGGCTCGGTTGTAAGAAACGGATTTCGCGAATTCCAAATTCCATCGCTCGTGCCGAAATAACCCTGTCCATGAAACTTGTCGGTGCCCGGTTTCGTGAATATCTCAATCCGGCCGTACCCGAGCTTGTCGTACTCAGCCGAAAACGGATTAGAGTTGATACGTATCTCACGGATGGAAGCCTTCGGCGGCATGCGGCCACCCGTGAATCCATCAATAAAGATCTGCGGGCCGCCCGGACCGGCAGATGGTCCGGCCAATGCTTCCAGATCGGCTTGCAAATCGTCGGGATCGTCCGGAAGCGCATCTACCTCTTCCTGCCGCAATACCAGCGCTGACACATTGTTGGTGGATTCCGTGCTCACCTGGTTCGTACCCGCCTCCGAAACTGTCACCTCCTGCTTCTGTTCCTTTACGGTCATGACGATATTCCCCGCTGCAGCTTGCCCCGCATTTACTGAAACCAGAACCGCGGCCGTTTGTTGAAGGCCGGCAAACTGGGCCGTAACGCTGTAGGTGCCTGGCGTCAGGTTTCGAAACACGTAGTGGCCGTCCTCCCCCGTTTCGACTGTATGCGGACTCCCCGCTTCGTCTGTGGCGGTTATAGTAGCGCCTGGAATGACGCCGCCCGTCGAATCTTTGACCGTTCCGCTGATCCCGCCCGCTGCCTTCGATTCGGCGGCCTGCAAAAGAGAGCAACTGAACGCCACGGCGATGATCGTTCCAAGCAAATATCTGAAAGTACGCGTAGGAGGCATGCATGGTCATTTCAACAGCCGCGTGTAAAGCCTGTGTGAGGGGCGGGCTGAGAATTGTAAAGCTTAGGTAAAGCTCAATCTTTTCAGCCTTCAAAATGCAATAAATGAATTAAGCGGCATGCCTGTCAGCGCCCAAGAATCGATAACCCGCGTCCTGATCGTGGACGACGATATGAAACTCTGTCGCCTGCTACGCGAGTACCTGGAGCCGATGGGCTACGAAGTTGCCGTTGCTCACACCGGCACCTCCGGGCTAGAACTCGCGCTTCGCGAGAAGTTTTCCGCCGTGATATTGGATGTCATGCTGCCGGGCATGGATGGCCTCGATGTCCTTCGCAATCTGCGAGCGAAATCCAGTGTTCCCGTTCTGATGCTCACCGGGCGCGGCGAAGAGCCCGACCGCATCGTGGGCCTCGAACTCGGCGCCGACGATTATCTCCCAAAAACCTTTTCAACCCGGGAGTTGTTGGCGCGCCTTCGGGCCGTGATACGGCGTTCGATTATGTCCGCGCAGATCGAACAGCCGCCCGCCCAGCTTCAAATCGGAGATCTCCACATTGATTCCGGCGGGCGGACGACTTCGCTCGATGGCGTTCCGCTGCAATTGACCGCCGTGGA
>DAISJE010000531.1:0-3585 GCA_036821665.1 Bryobacteraceae bacterium
TTTCGCGAAGAACGTCAACCTTACCGCCGGACGCAATAATGATGCTGACCCGGGTTCCTGCCGGAATCGGGTAGCGTGCTCGCCAGCGGCCCATCACAGCTCCGGGTTCAATACTACAGGCCCTCGATGCATTTCCGCAGTGCTGCTCGAGTGCCTTGCGTGCCGTATCCAGTGCGTACTGCTTATTTTCGATCGTGGTTGCAGTTGAATACTCACTGGCTCGCCAGTGATAAAGAATGCGCGGAATATGTTGGATGCTCGCCGCTTGCTCGGATGCCCGGAGGATCAGATCGTAATCCTGGCTGCCGTCATACTCTGGCCGCATACGGCCGATTTTCTCTCCCAAATCTCTCCGCAGTACGAAAAGATGGCAGATATAGTTCTCGGATAACAGCAGATCCGGCGACCAATCCGGCTTGAAAAAAGGATCGAAGCGCTTGCCGTGTTGATCGATCTTGTCCTCGTCGCTATAGATCATGTCTGCTTCTGGATTTTTGTCCAATGCCTCGCAAACATAAGCAAGTGCATGCGGAGCCAGCGTATCGTCGTGATCGAGAAAACAAACAAAATCGCCGCTTGCCATCTCCCATGCAGCGTTGGCCGCCCGCGATATTCCACCTTGCTCCGGTCGATAGACGACTTTGATCCGGGAATCCTGCTGTGCGAAGCCGTCCAGGATTTCGCGAACCTCCGGATGTGAGGAGCAATCGTCCGCGATGCAAAGCTCCCAATTGCTGTAGGACTGATCGAGCACGGATTGGATAGCCGCTCTAAGCTCTGCAGGCTCTGTGTTGTAGACCGGCATGAGAATACTGATCACCGGGCGGTTGCGCACGCTCATCAGCTTTAGCTCGATGACCTCGTCATCCGGCCGCTCGAATTCATGTATCCAGCGGTCGTAATCGGAGGCGAATCCCTTTTCGTGATCGATTGTGACGGCAGTTCGTACCTCGGCCAGAACCACGCTTCTGGAAATAAGGCGGATAAAAACGGTGTGGCGGGCATTGGGAAGCGGAAGCGTATTCAGCTCGGCAATGAACCCCGAACGCCCGGTGGGGTCAAGCTCCGGATGCATCTTCTTAACGTCCGGCCGGGCCACGGACGGTTTCACTTCAACCGGGGGCAGCCCGAGAATTTCCACTTGTATGGCGTCGACGCCCCTCTGCGCCAGCGCCCAGCCGCGAACGGAAATAGTCCCGCTGCGAGGCCGCAGATCCCGGGGTTTGGGCTCGTCGCAGACAAGATACGAGTTTCCGCGCCCTCTCACCACCAACTCGCCGCTGACCGAGTAGCGTGACGGCAGAATTCGCTTCGCCAGTTTGCCGGCCGCGGTCAGGGTGCGCCACACGCGCCCCGTCAGCAACTCCATCAGAATCCGGTCAAGCCGCGCGATGGACGTTTCTTGCTGGATTAACTGGAGTTGCTGTTTATCCAGAAGCTCGAGCGCCCGTGCAAGCTGCCGCTGCGAAATCCGAAATTCCGATCTGAGCTGCTCGAGTGCCTCATTACTGGCACGAAGTTGCGCCTCAAGCTCGTCCTGCTGAACCATTCTCAAGTTAACTGCTTAATAGCGTGCGCAGGAAAATCGGGGACACTCCGGGCTAGACTCCGAACAGCAACAGTGTCCGACCAGCAGGCGTGTCCCCGATTTTCCAAATCTCCTTCGCGCTTTTCAGCACCATTCTAAACACGATACCAGCTTGCGAAAATATGAGTCAGGCAAGCAGAGGTGCAGAATGTTCCATCGAATTGGCGGCGGTTGCGGCGAGGATTGCCGGCATTCGTAAAAGGAGCGCTGCGCCGGCAATCTGATCTGTTATTGCCCAATCGCGAGGTTCGCGAGTACGGCGCGTGGCTGCGTAATCGCCAGCGAGAATGGATAAAAAGCTACCGCAAGCCTTTAATTCCTGGGTTGTTATCGATCATTACGCCTGTTTGGAACGGCAGCCCGGTTCGATACCTGAAAGAGCTGGCTCGATCCATTGCCGGTCAGAACGAAAACGGCGCTTGCGAATGGGTCATTCTCGATAACGGCTGCTCAAAACCTTATCTGTTGCAGTATCTCCATAAGCTCGCACGCTATCCGTGGGTCAAGCTGGTTCCCCTGCCTACGAATATCGGAATCATTAAGGGATTGCGCCGGTGTCTGGAGGAAGCGAACGGCCGTTATGTCGTACCTGTAGATGCCGACGACTACCTTCATGCGGGCGCATTACGGGTCGTGACATCGTATATCATCACCGCCGGATATCCGCCGCTACTTTACAGCGACGAAGACAAGGTAATCGGAACCGGTTTCACCGGGCAAAGGTTCTATCAACCTTACCTGAAGCCGGATTGGGATCCCGTTCTTCTGCTCAACTCCGCCTACATCGCTCATCTGGGAGTTGCCGATCGCCTGAAAGCACTCGAATTGGGAGCGTACAGCGATCCGGAAACGGAAGCAAGTCCCGATTGGGATTTGTTCGTACGATTCATGATCGCCGGATGCACGGCGACACATATTCCGGAAGTACTCTACAGTTGGCGGGTCCACGCGCACTCGACAGCCGACGATGCGGCCAATAAACCGCAAGTGCATACATCGCAGCAGGCCGTACTCCAACGATTCTTGAACGATACCGGCCACGAAAACCGCTTTCGCGTTGAGCAGAGCCCGCTGTTTGGCGGCGCGCCGCACTGGAGGTTTGTAAAGCAAATGAACGGGCCGGCAGCTCATATTACGGTGGTACTGGATGAATCGGACGCACGTGCGCGGGCCGATAGTCTGAAATGTCTGGCCGAAGAACTTGCTGAACACGATGGTTTTATTCAGTTGGTTGGCCAGGATGTGGCCGTTGATAATCCCAACTGGTTCATAGAGGCGCTGGGCATTACGGAACTGCAACCGGACACCGTCATGGTGGGCGGACGCATCCGTAACAACAAAGGAATTATCATCGATGCCGGCCGGTATTTTGGATTCTGGGGCGTGTGCGGCGACCCGAATCGTGGTCGCGAAGACAGCGATCCCGGATATTTCGCGCAGATGTGGAAGCAGCGCTCCGTCAGCGCCGTTTCCACCCAGCTCGCCGCCATAAAAGCGCGCTTCTTACTGGAAGCGCTGCGCAACATCCCGCGCGAAGCGTCGGTGGCCTTCTTAGGAGCATGGATGGGAGCCTACGCCGCGCGCACCGGAAAGCGCGTTGTGTACTCGCCGTTTCTGAGCGGCATCTCCGATCTCAATTGGGATACATTTGTGCACCCCGAGGAAGTGAACCTGTTCGCCGAAAAGAACGCCGATCTTATTCCCGACCGGCGTTTCTATTCTCGAAATCTGTCCCTCATCAAACCGTTCGGATTGAATCAAAGCGCGCCTGGATGATCTCTGCCCATCCGAAGCAGAACTAACCCGTCACGAAGGTCCACCGCATCAACAATCAGCATCGAATAGCAGTTCGCGAAACCCCATCGTGAATGAGTGCGCCTACCGTGGAGTGTGGCCATTTCGATCACAAGGCACCTCAAAAATCGTGCTCGGCATATCTCCTTAAGACCCATGGATATGCCGACCACGAATCTTGGCTTTTGCTTAGAGCCAGGTGG
>DAISJE010000532.1:0-3575 GCA_036821665.1 Bryobacteraceae bacterium
ATGTGCCTCGGTGTTAGAGCCGTGCCGTTGCGCTCAGGACAGTCGAGCCAGTCCCGCTGTCGTGCGCCATTCTAGATGTATGGAGCAGATATGAAAATTGGCATCATCGGCGCAGGCAACATTGGCGGCGCGCTCACACGTCGTCTGACTCAGTTGGGGCACCAGGTCTTCGTCGCAAACTCACGCGGCCCCGAATCGCTCAAGGGATTGACGCAGGAGACTGGCGCAAAAGCAGTGACAGTCACGGAGGCGGCACACGCCGGCGATATCGTAATCGTCACGATTCCAGAGGCCAAGATTCGAGATCTTCCGAAGGGTCTGTTTGACGGTGTTCCGACGGAGGTTGTGGTGATCGATACCGGAAATTACTATCCACGCGAACGCGACGGCCGCATCGATGAGATTGAGGCCGGTATGACGGAAAGCCGGTGGGTAGAGACTCAGCTAGGACGCCCGGTAATCAAGGCGTTTAATAACATTTACGCGAAACATTTGCAGGAACGGGGCCGCCCCGCGGGAACGTCGGGCCGCATTGCTCTTCCGGTGGCCGGTGACGATCCCAAAGCAAAAGAAGTTGTGCTCCGTCTGTTTGACCAGCTCGGATTCGATGGAGTCGATACTGGTGGTTTGAATGATTCCTGGCGGCAGCAGCCCGGCACACCGGTTTACGCCACCGACTTTGATCGGGCAGGCGTGCAGCGCGCGCTGGCCGAAGCAAAAAAGGACCGCACTCCGCAGTGGCGTGCAACCGGCGATAGTCCTGGCAGTTTCGCCCAGCCAGCCTGAAAATTTAAAGCGGACACCGGCCGCGAGCCTTCAGATTTTCGATACGCTATTCGTATTCAATTCTGGAGGCGAGTATGTCACCCGGTCGTATTCTTATCGCCGGCATTGCCGGTGGGATCGCTATGTACATCTGGACTTCGATTGCTCACCTAGCGCTTCCGCTCTCAACCGCCGGCATACAGGAAATAACGAATAACGAACCGGCGCTGCTCACGCAGATGCACAGCAATCTCGGCGAGCGTTCCGGCATGTATCTGTTTCCCTCATCAGGCTGGAAGTCCGGCGACAGTTCCGAGCAAAAATCCTCAGCTATGAAGGCTTATACAGCAAAGCTTGCGACCAATCCTTCGGGGCTGTTGATCTATCATCCGCCGGGTGCAAAAGCTCTCACGCCTGGACAGCTCATCACCGAATTCGTTACGGAACTAATCGAGGCAATACTGGCGATTTTTCTCCTTGCACAGACACAGCTTGCCCGCTATTGGGGGCGAGTCGGTTTTGTAAGTGTCAGCGGAGTCCTTGCTTCGTTGGTTACAAACATTTCTTATTGGAACTGGTACGGCTTTCCAGGAAGTTACACTGCCGGCTATATAACCATACAGATCATCGGCTTCTTTGTAGTTGGGCTTGTAGCAGCGGCTGTTTTACGCAAGCAATCGCTACGCGCAGAGATTGCGGAGCCCGCGCCGGCACGACAGGCGTTCTGAACAGGTTATCGGGCAGACGGGCGAACGCTCATTCCCGTCTGCCCTGCGTTACGGCTCGGAGAAAAGATAATCGATCTCCGCCTGATACTCCGGAGCTTCTAGCTGTGCTATCGCCCGCTCCGGTAGTTCCGAATCGATGATACTTACGACTTCGGCTGAGACGGAAGCCGCATCCTTCCAGAACAGCACTCGCATGCCTGGCAGGACCACCTGATACAGCATTCCATCGACAAAGATCATCGCGATCTCGGACTCGGTCGTCTCGAAGACAACGAAATGAGCTGCAATAATATGTGGCTTCTTCTCGATCAGATACTGTTTCCAATTACTACGGAATAGCGGATCGCTCAGGTTATGTATTTCGGTCTCGAATGAAACTCCGGGCCAAGCCATGAACCGGTAAGTGCCAGGAGTCAGGATCGAGACGAATTTTCCGTTTCGGCTCGCGATTACTCTCTCGTTATTGTTTACATTTACTCGCTTGAAAAGCATAGATAACCTCCTGTTAGGCAGATAATTGAGCCGCGCGCGAGCAAGCGCTTTGGTCCACACGCGCGAGCGATTAAAATACGTGGGTAAAACGGCCGCGAACGGCTCGTGAATGGTTAAGCGACGACGCCGAGCCAGCCGGCGAAGGTTTGCATGCGGAGCCGATCAGATGCAACAGTGCAGAGCGTCAGCACCGCAGTTCCCTCTCGGGAAATGAACTGTTGATAATCAAGTCTCATCGGCGTACCTGCCTATTTGGTGATCGTAAGAGACAGTGCGTATCAATGTCAACCTTTAAAAGCGAATAAGGTGTAAAAAAATTGGCGGCATCGCCGTGGCTGTCCCACTTTGTGGCATACTCAGAACACACTGGGAGGCTTAAAATGCACATCGTTCGGGCCGACCTCCGCTTCATCGTAGTTTCGGCAGTACTTAGCTTCGGTCTTTCTGTTGCGCCCGCTTATCCGCAGGCAAGGACAGCGCCAACGCCCTCGCCGGGAAATACCGGGAATGTGCCCGGGGCACCCGGCGACACTCCTAACCGGGGAATCGGAAACGTTCCGAATGGCAATGTTCCCAATAACAACGGTCCATTCAGCAACGGCAGGAATACGTACCCGCAGCAGCGAACCATTTTCTTATCCGGCAAGGTGATGTTTGACGACGGAACACCGCCAAACAATGAGATTCGTATCGAACGCGTGTGCGGCATAAGTGCCCGCTTCGAAGCGCATACCGATTCGAAGGGCCGGTTCTCTTTTCAGCTCGGGAATAATGCGTTTTCGGCGATCGATACAGACCCGGCAAATGGCGGTAGCGCGCTCGGCTACCCGAACCGGCAGACGGATTCGCGCAGTAACGATTTAGGCCAGCCGAGAGGTTATGACCAGTTGTGGAATTGTGAGTTGAGAGCATCTTATCCGGGGTACCGCTCCGATGTCGTTGAGCTTTCCGGCCGCCGGTCGCTCGATAATCCGGATGTAGGCACCATTATTCTTCACCGGCTCGCGAACATTAAAGGTACAACCATCAGCCTGACAACAGCCCTTGCGCCGAAACATGCCCAGAAGGATTATGAGAAGGGCGTTCAACTTGCGGAGAAGGGAAAACTGGACGAGGCCGAGCAGCATTTGCTTAAAGCCACCGCCACTTATCCGAAATACGCAGTTGCCTGGTTTGCTCTTGGTCAAGTTCAACAGAAAGAAAACAAGTCCGAGGAGGCGCGGAAGTCTTTTCAAGCAGCCGCCGCCGCAGACAGTAAATTTGTAAGCCCGTACGATCAGTTAGCGCTGCTCGCCGCTCGGGACGGGAAATGGGATGACGCAGCCAACTTCAGCAAGCAAGTAATCGATTTGAATCCGGTGGAGTTTCCTTCGGATTTCTGGTACAACGCGGTCGCCAACTATAACCTGAAGAAGATGGACGCCGCGCAGAAGAGCGCCCAGGAGTTGTTAAAGCTGGACACGAAACATCAGTTCCCTGAGGCCGAGAGCATGCTGGCGCAAATTTATCTGCAGAAGGCCGATTACGACCAAGCTGCAGCGCATCTGAAGGCCTATCTTGCCTTAGCGCCGAACGCCAAAAATGCCGATG
>DAISJE010000533.1:0-3566 GCA_036821665.1 Bryobacteraceae bacterium
GTGGTATCTCCGGCGTTATTCGTGACTCTGACGGCGGCGAATGAGTTCTGCAGGTGTTGGGTGCCGCGGCCATCGCGAAATTCGAGATCGCCATGCGAGGTGCTGATATCGCCATCGGCCTTCAGTCCTGAAATCGAGACAGCTCCGAAAGAATTGCGCACGTCAAGCGGAGCACTCTCGGGCATAGTGATGTCATAGCGCACAAAATAAGAAATATTGCGAAGACCCAGGAAGGAGCTGGGGCGCTCGGGATATCGGGTGCGAATCGACAGTTGCGAAGCGGACGGCTCAATCAGGATCTGTATGCGATCGGCGAATGCTTTCGCTTCGTTTGCGTCGGAAGCCGACACTCGAATTTGCGCATGAACAATGACATCGGCTTGGGGGTGCGTATGCACGGTAATGTCGCCGAGCCTGTGTTCCAGGAAGACACGCGCGCCCGCGTGTAACGGAACGGTCTGATCGAACACACGCGTGTACTCTTCGCGCGCGAAAGCGCTGGACGCCAAAATGAAAACGAACAACGAAGCGCTAATTCCTTTGGTCACGGGTCAGTAACTCCTGAAGTGTCTGTTGTTTTTCACGGTAAAGATCGGCCAGCTCGGTCTGCAGCCGGACGTTGAAACGGTTATGGGTCAAGTTGGCCCGAGTATCCGAAATAGCCGAATCAAGCAGCAGTAGTTTTTCTTTGTAATTCGCAGCAACAGGCGATGCACGGTCGGCCAATTTTGGCTGAGCAAGCTGTGAAAGTTTGTCGATCGACCCTCGATAGGCGGCCTCGGTTCGCTGGACTTCTTGTAAGGCTTGCTCTGTTAAGAAATCCCGGTCCGTTGGGCCGTTTGTGTGAGCGGTCGTCGTAACCGCTGGAGCTTGCCCGCTTTTTTCCAGCCGTGGCAGAAGCAACAATCCGGTTCCGATGACGATAGCCGCCGCGACGGACCAGACTTTCCAGTGTCTCTTCCAGGCGGGAGTTTTCCAGGGATTCGGTTCCGCTTCCAGCGCGCTTTGAATATTGGACCAGAGCGCGGGCGTTTCCCATTCTTCATGCAACTGCCGGGCTGTATTCGAAATTTCGCTCCACAACCGGTATTCGCGACGGCACCTGGCGCACTGTTTCAGGTGTTCGCGCGCTTCCGGCATCAAGTCGGAGATTTCCAAAGCGCGTTCCAGATCGCCACATTCAAATTTCATGACTTGGCTCCGCCAACAGCCTTTTCAGTTCACGTTTTGCTTCAAAAAGCCAGCTCCTGCAGGTACCTTCCGGGGCCTCCAGAACGGATGCGATTTCCGAATGCTTCATGCCCTCCACTTCGAACATCAGAAAGACCAGCCGCTGGCGCTCGTTCAACTTCTCGAGGGCGCTTTCAAGCGCCAGTTTCAGCGGCATCTTTGGGTCACTCGGCAAATCGCGAGTAACAGGTTTTTCCGACCGCCGCTGCTGTTTTCGGAGATTGTCGTAGCAGCAGTTGATGAGGATGCGATAGATCCAGGTCGATAGGGTAGAGCCGCCGGAAAACCCGCCAATCGCCCGGTAAATCTTTAAAAAGGTTTCCTGAACCGTATCCTCCGCGTCTGCGTAATTGCCGACTAAGTGAAATGCAAGGCTCTTCATACGGGCAGAATGCAGCTCATACAGACGCTCGAACGCACGAAGATTCCCCTTCTTGCATTGCTCGGTCAGTTCGACGTCGTTCAGGTGTTCCGGCAGGTTAACTGCGAATCGCAGCGGCAATCCGATCTCCCACACCATAATTCCTTATGTCGGGCTTTAGACGAAGCGGAAAAGCCGAATGTTGGAAATTCAGGCCGGTTTATAGAAGAATTGTGCCAGTAGTATTCGCAGCTCCTACTCTTTGGACCTCTGTTGTCTGATCTACAGAGCGTTCTGCAGACAAGACTCGCGGAACGGATTTCGAAAAGGAGAGAAGACTCATGGAGCAAACCAAAGTTACCCAAAACGATCCAGACCGCCGATACAGGCGCGTCCTGACTGCCAGTACACTCACGGGGGATTCCGTCAAGAACTCTGCCGGGGAAGATCTCGGCAAAGTAGACGAAATCATGATCGATATTCCGACCGGACGCATCGCCTACGCGGTGTTATCGTTCGGAGGATTTATGCGAATGGGCAATAAACTGTTTGCAGTCCCCTGGGACGCTTTAAAAGTGGATGAAGACCGAAAGTGCTTCATTCTGGATGTGGATAAGAGCCGGCTCGAGAACGCCCCTGGATTTGACAAGGATAATTGGCCGGATATGGCTGACCGGACGTGGGGCGCTAAGGTCTATAGCTTTTACGGCAGGACACCCTATTGGGAAGGGACGCGATTAGAGCAAGACGAACAAACTCGCGCGCGAGCTGCTAGTACAAGATTGTAAGCAGACCGGTAAAAACAGACTCGGCCAGAGCTGCTATGTGCAGTATGGCCGAGTTTTTTTATTGACAGCAGTCTACTCTTTATCGTAAAGTACTTCGTGTAGACATGGACGAGCAATCCGCCAAAGCGCTGCAGAGCGCAGCGGCACGGCTTTTAGGAGCGGCAAGCCTATTCTGTGCGGCCGTTACACTATTTGGTTGCATTGTCTTTAGCCGGTATTTGGGGCATCGAATCCCCAACGCTGAAATGGCCAAGCTGCCAGCCGCTCTCGATCCGTCAGCCTTGCGGCTGCGCTTCTGAACGTCTCCGTGGCAGCTATTTTGCGGCGCTGATCCGATACAGCTTAGACGCATGCGGCGCTAGAGTTACTTTCAACTGATCCTGGTTCCCGACGTCTTTCCGTTCCCAGAGATCGCGCACTTTGTACGACGTTCCGCTCAATCCTATCGACTGCAGCGGATAGGCGATGGTCTGTTGCGCATCGCTGAGGTTGAAAATGGCGATATATGCGCCGCCGTTGTCCGGCTTCGATCGCCAAATCGCTTTTTGGGCCTCGTTTACGACGGGACGCGGGTTGCTCGAATGCTGGTTCACCGCGATCACCTCAGGATTGGTCAGCAGCGAAGTGGTTCGGCTGTCTGATTTTGTGAGGTTTCCACCCATAATCAGCGGCGACCGGAAGATGGCCCACAATGTCATCAGTGTGCGCTGCTCATCCGGCGTAAAATTCGTTTGCCTCGCTTTGCCCTGGCCCGGTCTCGGTCCCAGATAGCCGAGCGGCAACATGTCGGCATCCGGCCAATGACCTGTTTCCACGTAAGGCGCCCACTTGGCAGTAAGTTGGAACTGGCCCAGCAACCCTTGTGACCAATCCTGATTAGGCCACTGCTTCCAGTGGTCCCACACGTCACCGGAAATGCGCCACAATTGCGCGTACTTGCGCAAGTCATCTACTTTATCGAGCGGCGCAGGGCCGGGTGAGAGGCTGAGTACGATGGGTCGTCCTGTTTTGCGCAAGGCCTCGCTGAACATATGGATTTCGTCGGCGAGGTATGGCGACGAGATGCAATCGATTTTGACGAAATCGACGCCCCAGCTTGCGTAGAGATCTGCAATCGAATCAGCGACGAGATCACCGGGATGCCGAGCTTGTGCGCGAAGGTCGTGAGCTCCTTGGAGGCTTCCGAC
>DAISJE010000534.1:0-3554 GCA_036821665.1 Bryobacteraceae bacterium
CTTTCGGATTTCCCGTACTGCCGCTCGTGTAAAACAACTCCGCGATTTCGTTTTCGTCAAATGAAAACAAATCTGGCTGTTCAATACGGCCCGTCGAAAGAAACTCTTCGTATGTGAAATCGGCTTCCGGAGCTCCTGCGTCGATGGCCACGTAATGCGTTATGCTCGGGCATACTTCATGGAAAGTTGCGACCAGCGAAGCGAAATCGTTTTCGAAGATAAGTACGCGCGGTTCCGCGTGGTTCAGTATCTCAATCAGCTCCGCGGATGTTAGGCGCACGTTGAGAGGCATCGCAATTGCCCGGATCAGCGGCGGTCCGTAATAGCCCTCAAGTAACTGGTTGTTATTGAAGCTGAGATATGCGACGCGGTCGCCTGCCTCTATGCCCGCCCTGAGCAGCCCGGCCGCCAGGCGCTCACAACGTTCCCCGAATTGCGAGTACGTGTAGCGATGATCGCCCGACACCACGCCTATCTTCTTGCCGTACAGATCCACACCTCTATACAGGCACCGGATCGGGGTCAGCGGAACATTCATGAGTGGCTCGAAAAATTATACGGCGTAACGCTCGCGTGCGAGTACACGAGCTGCAATCGCCCGGCGTGCCGCGGTTGCATCGATAAGACTATATGCCGCCAGCTTGCGCAAGACGGATATGTGATCCTCAAGCGCCTCCGGCTGCGAACACGTCCCCAGCACATTTCGCGCCGCGATCTCGATACGCGCCATTGCATCGCGCAGCAAGACCGAGCATATCTGTGCCGCTATTGTTGTTTTTGCCGAGGCAGTCAGCTTGCGAGCACGTAACAGGGTCGATTCCATCGCGAACGTTTCCATGATGATATCCGCCAGGTTCATCGAGACCTCCTGCTGCTGCTCCAATCCGGACTGATACTTCTGGTACGCTAATCCGAGCATTAGCAGCGTGATTTTCTTAGCATTCTGCACCAGGCGGATTTCTTCATCCGCAGCGGTGCTGCCTATTTTCCCGCCCTGAATTTCCTTCAGTAGGTCTGTGGCAGCGTCCATTAATGCAAGTTGCCCGCGCGCCGCGCGCTTCAGCAACATGCCGGCGATTAAGAGACGATTGATTTCGTTCGTTCCTTCGAAAATACGATTGATACGCGAATCCCGATAAGCCCGCTCGACCGCGTAATCCTGGTGAAAACCATACCCGCCGTGGATCTGTACGCCCTCGTCTACGGCGTAGTCGAGGACTTCCGATCCGTAAACTTTTGCGATCGAGCATTCGACGGCATATTCTTCCACCGCCTTGAGAATGGTCTGCGCAGGCCCCGGCTTCTCCCATGAAAATCCCTTTAGTTGATCTTGTATGAGTCCTACAATTCGCCAGGCAATTGATTCCGCCGCATAGATTCGGATCGCCATTTCAGCCAGTTTGTGCTGGATGGCGCCGAAACTCGCGATCGGCATGCCAAACGCTTTCCGCTCTTTCGCGTATTTCGCGCTGATTGCCAGAATCTCTTTCGCGCCCGCCACCGTCAGAGCGCCAAGTTTCAGCCTTCCTATGTTGAGAATGTTGAACGCAATTATGTGACCGCGTCCGACTTCGCCCAGAACATTTTCCACCGGCACCGGAACGTTCTCGAAATAAACGGCAGTAGTTGAGCTTCCCTTGATGCCCATTTTCTTTTCTTCCGCGCCGCTGCTCACGCCCGAAAATGCTCGTTCAACCAGGAATGCCGTAAACTTCTCACCGCCCACTTTGGCAAAGACCGTAAACAAATCGGCCGCACCGCCGTTCGTAATCCACATCTTTTGCCCGTTCAGGATGTAGTGCTTACCGTCAGCACTGAGATCGGCTCGGGTGCGCGCGGCCAGAGCATCGGACCCCGCCTGCGCCTCTGTCAGGGCATACGCCGCCACCATTTCCACCCTAGCGAGCCTAGGCAGATATTTTGCCTTCTGCTCGGGGGTTCCAAAATAAAGAACCGGTAGCGTTCCGATTCCCGTATGCGCGCCATGCCAGCCCGCGTAGGATCCGTCGCGTCCCAGATGTTCTGCCGCAACCATGCTAGACACAAGGTCCAGTTCCATGCCGCCATATTTTTCGGGAATAAGAATGGCGGTGAGGCCAAGCTCCGCCGATTTCTTCAGAACCCGCACCGCGATGCCCGCCTCTTGATGCCTTATCGCTTCGAGATTCGGCTCGACTTCATTTGTATAGAACTCGTCCGCGGTTCTCGCAATCGCCAGGTGATCTTCGCTTAAGTCTTCAATAGAAAAAATGTCTTCCGGTTCGCTTTCCTCAATGAGAAATGCGCCGCCTCTTTTTGTCGAAAGAGCTTTCTCAACGGTCTCCATCGTTTCCTCTTATGGCTGCGCTTCTGGCGTGCACACTACAGCTTCCAGCTTTGTCCTAAGATCACCCGGAATTGGCATGGACTGCTGCGTTCGCTTGTTTACGCAAACGATCACAATCACGCCCTTTGCCGTCAGACTGCTGTTTTTCACCGTCCGAAACTCCAATCGTGCGGAGGACCGGCCAAGCTTCGTCAAGCATACTTCAATGTCAATGAGATCGTCATGCATCATCGGAGCATAAAAATCGCATTCCACGTGTACGCGTGGAAAATCCAGTTCTCGCCCACCGTAGATTACACCCAAAGAACGCATAAACTCGATCTCGGCCGATTCAAAATATCGGAACATTGCGGTGTAGTGAATGCGCCCGCTCGCGTCGGTGTCGATAAATCGAATACGGGTTTGAAAGCGGAATGGCGTCGTGGATATCATTACTTTCAGCATGTCACTAGGGCGCAATTGCCGGCATGCGATATGATCGCTTGAAAATCACCTTGGAATGAAGATCAACCACTTTCTTTTGACCCGGCTCGCCGCGCTCAGCCTTTTTGCTTTCGCCGCTCTGCCGCTCTGCGCTCTTGATAACGGACTCGCTAGGACGCCTCCCATGGGATGGAACAGTTGGAATAAGTTCGGCTGTAATGTCAGTGAACAACTGATCCGCAGCGTTGCCGATGCGATGATCACCTCCGGGCTGAAAGATGCCGGCTATCAGTTCGTCGTTATCGACGATTGCTGGCAGGTCAGCCGCGACAAAGAGGGAAACATTGTTCCCGATCCGCAGAGATTCCCGTCGGGAATTAAAGCTGTTGCCGATTATGTGCACTCCAAGGGCCTGAAGTTTGGGATTTACTCGGATGCGGGTACGGGCACTTGTCAGAACCGCCCGGGCGGCCGCGGCTATGAATTTCAGGATGCGCGCCAGTATGCGGAATGGGGCGTTGATTATCTGAAATATGACTGGTGCAACCACAGCACCCAGAACTCAGAAGCGTCGTATTCAATCATGCGAGATGCTCTGAAAAAGTCCGGGCGTCCAATTGTCTTCAGCCTGTGCGAATGGGGATCGACAAAGCCTTGGCTCTGGGCTGAGGACGTCGGAAATCTGTGGCGCGCTACTGGCGATATCGCCGATAAATGGAGCACGACGAGGAAAGATGACGGCCTCGGCGTTGTGCAAATCCTCGATCAGGTGGACGGGCTCGAAAGCTATGCCGGCCCCGGCCAT
>DAISJE010000535.1:0-3554 GCA_036821665.1 Bryobacteraceae bacterium
GCGCGAACCATCCTGCAGGTACTCCGTGAAACTGGTGGTCGTCGACTGCGAGAGATGCTCCGTGATCGAGAAGCAGCTTCACCAGATCCGCATAGCCCTTCCAGCAGGCCCAGTGCAGAGCGGTACCGCCAAGATCTCCACGTCCATCAACCGGCGCGCCGGCCGCCAGCAGACTCCGAACCGCCGCCGTACGATGGGCACTAGCGAGATCAGGAAGTAAACGCGCGATTTCCGGTGATCGGGTCATATCGGGAGCTGCTGCTAATAAACGCTCCAGGACTTCAGGACGCGCGGTTGTGCATGCTCCCATAAAACGGTCGGATGCGGTTATCTCGGTGTTTGCGCCTCTCTGCTCGAGTAGCGTGGCCGTCTCGGTTTGGCCGCTTTGTACCGCCAGCGCATAGGCAGTTCGTCTGTCGCTTCGCCGCGCATCGATATTCGCTCCGCTGTCCAGCAGCAGTTCGATAATAGGCGTGCTCCTTCCCCGCCAGACCGCCCAGTGAAGAGCGGTCTCGCCCTTGTCGTTGATTGCGTTCGCATCGGCGTCAGCGGCCAGCAAAAGCCGCACTCCTTCGGCATCCTCGCGGTCCAGCATGTGCTTCAGCACGTTTGTCGAATTAGCTGAGGCGCCATATTTCAGCAGCAACTTTACGCATTCCAGATCCGCATGTTCCGTCGAATGATAAAGCGATTCCGAATCAGTCGGATTTGCTCCCGATTTCAACAGCGCTTCGGCAAGCGCAGGATTATTGTTGAGGCCCGTTGCACCATACAGGCAGGGTAACGGCCAGTCCGGCCAGTCTTTGTCTATATAGAAGGCGTTCGGATTTGCGCCATATCGCAGCAGCATCTCTGCTAACTTCACCAGCCGGTCTGCACGGCTTGATCTTCTGCTCGCAAATCGGGAAAAGCACACGTAGAGCAACGGTTCCCACTCGCGCGGGCCGCCTTTGATGTGCACTCGTTCTGGATTCTCTCTAAAAACCTCTGCGACTCTCTCGAAATCGCCCAGTACGAGCGCTGCGTAGAGGCCCGCGTCTGCTGCTTCCGGATGCTCCGCCAACATCTCTTGCGTTCGCTTCAAATCCGATAAAGCTGCCTCGATAAAGGAGTTCAACAGCGTTGAAGAATCCAGTTTGGATTGAATCAGGAACGCTTTGAAGCGTGGCCAGCTTCGAAAGCCCTGCTCGCGTGCGATCGTGAGCTGCGCATCGTGGAGTGCAGGACTGCCGGAGCCGCTCGGCAGATAATGGGAAAGTCTTTCTCTCGCTCTGGCGTCGCCGGATTTTGCAGCCTTGAGCAAAGCCTTGGCTTGCTTCCGGTAATATTCGAGGTTGAGGCGGGACGCCTCGGTGTGGGTCGGCATGCGACCTCCTTTCATTTGTGCCCATCGTCCGCGTAACAGGCTGAAAGAAGGTTCTTGAAACTACTAACTGCGATAGGCGGGAAAATCCCTTTCCGCGGACCGGCAGCGTCCTTCAACGCTTTAACATTTATATCAGGATGCGTACAATCTTTTTTGCTCTATTGTTGAGCGCTTCGATTTTGTCAGCTCAAACGGAAAACGGCACGCCGGCTTCCTCGAATGTGCCCGGCGCGCTGAGTCCGAGAATTTTTCCGGATCATAGAATTGCCTTTACACTGAAGGCACCCGATGCCCACACCATCGAAGTTGCAGGGGGTGACGGACTCGGGAAAGGTCCGTTTCCGATGACCAAAGCCGCAGACGGAACGTGGAGCGTGACTACGCCGCCTGCCGTTCCCGGCTTTCACTACTACTGGTTCATCCTCGACGGTGTTCAGGTCAACGATCCGGGCAGCGAAACCTATTTCGGCTACAACAAGGAAACCAGCGGCATAGAAATTCCGGAACCGGGCGTCGATTTTTACGATGTGAAAAATGTTCCGCACGGCCAAGTCCGCATGAAGTGGTACTTCTCCAAAACGACGGGAGAATGGCGGCGTGCTTTTGTGTATACGCCGCCGGGCTACGACAAAAACGTAAACACGCGTTATCCGGTGCTCATTCTTCAGCACGGCGCGGGTGAAAATGAGACCGGCTGGACCAAACAGGGGCGTGCGAATTTTATTCTCGACAATCTGATCGCCGAAGGCAAAGCCAAACCCATGATCATCGTTATGGATCGCGGCTACGCGACACGCGCAGGAAGACCGCCCGTCAAGACTTTCGCGCCGGGTGCAAAGCCGCAAGATTTTCACGAGGCATTCAGCGCTTTCGGCGATGTCGTAATTAACGATCTGATCCCTGCCATCGATTCTTCCTATCGCACCATTTCCGACAAAGAACATCGCGCCATGGCAGGCCTCTCGATGGGCGGTATGCAAACGCTCTTCATCGCGCCTCATCATCTGGATAAGTTCGCCTATATCGGCTCGTTCAGCGGCCCTGTTATTCCCGGCATTAATGCGCCGAAGCAGCAGGCGGGAACCAGCCCATCAATCGATGCCAAGACCGTGTTTGACGGAGCCTTTGCCGACCCATCCGCCTTTAACAAGCAGGTGAAGCTGCTTTGGCTCGGTGTGGGAAGCGAGGAGAAGCAGTTTCTGCCCGGAATAAAAGGGGCTGCCGACGCGTTAAAGGCAGCGGGTGTGAAACTCGTTTTCTTCGAATCGTCGGGCACCGCGCATGAATGGCAGACCTGGCGTCGCGATCTGCGCGACTTTGCGCCGCGCTTGTTCCAGTAGAGCGAAACTCGCCCCAACCGTGAGACATACACATTTGCACCCGGTACGTCGCTTTCTTACATTGCTTGGCGCGCTGTTGCTGTTCTTCTCCTTCCTGTGCCGGACGCCCCAAGCGGCCAAGCCTGTGCCGAGTCAATGGGGCTTTATCGACAAAGCCGGCAAATACGTCATTGGGCAGCAATTTGAGTGGGCGGGCCAGTTCTCGGAAGGGTTGGCGCCCGTTCAGGTGACAGACGGTCTCTACGGCTTCATTGACAAGACCGGAAAATTCGTCATCGCTGCAACGTTCCTTGGCTCCAAGTTCGGGTTTCATGAGGAACGCGCGCTGATCGAGACTGCGCCGGGTAAATGGCGATTCATCGACCATGCAGGTAAGCTCTACGGACCGGCATCGGGCTTCGATGATGGAATCGAATTTCATGACCGATTGGCCGCGGTGAACGTGGACGGCAAGTGGGGATACATCGATCAATCCGGGGCGTTCGCCATTCCCATAGGCCCCGGTCAGGTCGGGGCGAATTTCGAAGACGGATTGGCGCCTTTTCACAACGACAACAAGTGGGGTTTTATAGACAAACGTGGGCGTCCGGTTATTCCCGCACGATTCGAGGGCGCGTACGGCTTCTCAGAAGGATTGGCTGCCGTCAAACGCGGCCAAAAATGGGGGTACATCGACAAGACCGGAAAAATTGTCATTCAGCCAGGCTATGCTATCGCCGCCGGCTTTTACGAGGGCATCGCCAGAGTAGCAATTGACTGGAAAACGGGATGGGAATACATCGATAAGACCGGTCGCATGAACTCGCCCGTTCGCCACGACGAGGCACAGGATTTTCATCATGGCTCCG
>DAISJE010000536.1:0-3550 GCA_036821665.1 Bryobacteraceae bacterium
TGACGCAGATCCTTCAGTCATTTCCGTCCACTGCTGCCCACGCTGCCAAGCGCCGATGCGGATCATCGAACGGCTAACGGCCTTTCAACTTCAATGCGAGGTCTACCAATTAGTTGCTGTCCTTGATAGCTCATAACGATACTGCACTTTCGTCCGCTCGGCGTGCTCTGCGGCACGCCTCGCTTGACGTGTGTTCATCCACCAGATCCGGCGCTTGCGAGCCTCTTCGAGTGCATGTTTCTCCGTCGCGGTTGCCCTGCAGCCGCGATTACTCTGGCCGCCAACGACAAAATTCCCCGCGCATCCTGCCATCAACCAGCATTGCCCGGATCACAGCCGCATTCAAAAACCCATAGCTCGCAGTTGCCAAACCGCCGCGCAGCCGCTTCCTTCTTACGACTCGGTCCGAAGCGGCCCGGGACGACCGCTCTACCTTCGCTCAGCCCCTTCTGCCGGGCCGCTTCCGATAGAGATCTGTCGTTATCCAGCCCAGAACCCTGTCGATGAGTGACTCGGCGATGATGCGCTCATTGAGATCATCTGGTGAAAACGACTTGAGCGAAGAGATAGCCGTGATGAACGCTGAAACTGCGTCGGTCGCCCTGGACGGACAAGGAGCTGGGCGCTGCATTCCCTCTATCAGAGGTGCGGAATTTTGACGCGCCGGTTTTGGGTTGATATTGGATACTGGTTGCGTCGCCTGCATTGGCTCCTGGCACTTACCCTGGCAGTTGAGATATCCTGTATTCCTCTTGGCAGTCACAGAGATGCGGAAATTGTCCTCCGCCAATCGGCCTCGGGGGTGAACTATGAAAGCGCTAATCAGTATCGTGCTGCTCGCATTTATGAGCTTCTTTTCAGCTCCGTCGAATGCAAGCGCCGCAGAGACACCGAAGGACGAATTGCAGAGCGTCGCCAATTCTCTCTCGGGTAACTGGAAACTAAAGGTCAAATTCGAGCCGACCGCCAGTTCGCCAAACGGTATTGAGGGATCTGGAGAGGAGACTTGGCACCTCACTCCAGGGGGGCTCCTGCTCATTGACGAGGAATCCTTTGCCGCTGGTTCGATGAAAATGCAGGTTGTCGGCCTCTTCTGGGCTGACGGAGTGAGCCACGATCTGCGTGCCCTCGATTGCAATATGAAAACCAACACACATGCGACCTGAAGGACGCAAGAGACGGCATTACTGTGCGATGGAACGGAAGGGAGTTGATTGTCGAAGAACCAGAGTCGTTCGGGGGTAAGCCGATGACTTCGCGGATCGTGTGGTCAAATATCACACCGACCTCCTTCCTGGAGGAAGGCTATATTGGGCCGCCTGGAGGACCATTCACAAAAGGCATGACGATACAGGCGTCGAGAAAGTAGTCCGTCTACTGGCGTAAGGGCTGTGTGGCGTGGCCAAACCGGCAGAGATTTTCCGTTGATGTCGGGAACAGGGCAATGCGCTCATCGACACCATTGCGGGAGGATGGTCGGCCACTCGTCAATTGGGCCAGAGACCCCGTTACTCGCTGTCCAATGTCCAGGTGCTGATAATCCGATCGTAATCGCCAGGTTGCGCCCCAGTGACGGCTTTGTCGCCCGGTCGTATGTCGTGCAATGGCGAAAGGGAAGGAGTGGTTAAGGGTCGGTGCCACGTCCCACACTCTAAGTTCGCGGCAAACGACGGCAAAGCCGATGCTGATACGATGCCGTCATGCTTTTTTGCGTGCGGTATCGTATCGCGTATCGCCAAAGGAGTGGGCTATGCACCACGCAGAAATGAACGACGATTCGGACTCCCAAAAGGCGGTCTTCCGCCGTTTGGTCGATCTATATGCCGTCGCCAACTTGTCGGCGCTGGATGAAGTCATTGCGCCCAACTACGTAGGGCACACCTCGGCGGGTGACCGCGACCTGGAGGGGCTTCGCCAAAGCATCTTGTACTTCCATAACCTCTTCATCTATTCCGAAGACTCGTTTCAAGTCAACGACCAGTTGGTCGACGGCGAAAAAGTCGCCACCCGTATGACCGCACATGTCAAGCTGCGTGCAACCGGAGAACCGGTCACGTTAATTGGCATCAACATCGCTCGCCTCGTGGATGGGAAGCTCGTGGAAGAGTGGAATACGTGGGAGCAGCTTCAAACTCCAAAGCGCTCGGACACCAACTCTGATGCCCAAGCATAAACTCGACGTTGGAGATCTCAGACGTATTCCGGAAATTCCCTCAGGGGGCTCGCAGGCGGGTGGGAAACACTTTCCGGTGTGAAGAGCCGCACGGATCGATCCGGCAAAAGTGGCTCCGCGTAGACTGAAAAAGCGGTTGCGAATCTATGACGGCTGAAAAACTCGGAACTACCTGCTGTGTTGTTGGTGGCGGCCCGGCGGGAGTCATGCTGGGTTATCTTTTGGCGCGAAGGGGAGTGCGGGTTACCGTACTCGAGAAACACAAGGATTTTTTCCGGGACTTCCGCGGCGACACGGTACATCCCTCCACGCTGGAGCTGATGTATGAACTAGGACTGCTCGACGATTTCTTAAAGCTGCCGCATCAGCAGTTAACGTCAGTAGGCGGCGTAGTCGGCGGCTTTCCGTTTCAGGCCGCAAATTTCCGTCACGTACCGGCACATTGCAAATTCGTCGCTCTGATGCCGCAATGGGATTTTTTGAGCTTTCTCGCCGGACGCGCGAGGGCATTCCCGGGATTCGATCTGCGCATGCAGCACGAGGCAACCGATCTCACACGACAGGATGGCAAAATCACTGGCGTCAAGGTACGGACGCCAGAAGGTGATGTTCAAATCGAAGCGGATCTGGTCGTCGCCTGCGATGGCCGGCACTCCACGATGCGAAAAGCCGCGCGACTGGAGGTGCAAGAATTCGGTGTGCCGATCGATGTGCTGTGGTTTCGCATCAGTCGGGTAGGCAATGACCCGGAGCAGCTTTTCGGGAATATCAATTACGGCAAGGTTCTGATTCTGATCAATCGCGGCAATTACTTCCAAGCGGGGTTCATCATTCGCAAGGGTGCTTTTGACGAGATACAACGGAAGGGAATTGAAGCGTTCCGCCAAGATATCCGGCAAATCGCTCCCTATCTTGATGACCGCGTGAATGAACTGAAGGACTGGGATCAGATCAAGTTACTAACTGTTCGAATTAACCGTCTTCCGCGCTGGCACCGGCCTGGATTGCTGTGCATCGGCGATGCAGCACATGCGATGTCGCCGGCCGGCGGAGTCGGGATTAATCTTGCGATTCAGGATGCGGTAGCCGCAGCTAATCTGCTGGCGCAATCGCTCCTCAATCGAAGCGTTACGGAAGATCTGCTCGAGAAGGTGCAAAAACGGCGCGAATTTCCGACGCGCGTAACGCAGCGCCTTCAAATCAATGCACACAAAGTATTTGAAAACGTCTTTCGGAATTCGGGTCCGCTGCAAGCGCCCTGGCAATTGAAAGTGGGAACCCACATTCCGGGGATCCAACACGTGATCGCCAGAATTATAGGGATAGGCATTCGCCCCGAGCACATTTCCGGGAGGCGGCGTGAATGCCGTTTCAATG
>DAISJE010000537.1:0-3538 GCA_036821665.1 Bryobacteraceae bacterium
TATTTGCATTGGTTGATACCCTCGCCAAGACGATTCTGACCTGCGTGCCGGAACCCCCGTCCGAAGCTCGCCCACAGGCAATTGCGCGAGCAAAGGAACGCTATGAGCGCTTGATAAAGACTGCCGGCCAGAGTATGTCAAACGGCGCTCAAATAGCGATGCAGGATCTGACCCGTCATGCAGCCAATTGAACAAGAGCCGGAATTTCGGCTCCGGCCGAAAAAGCCTCGCCTCAGTCGGAATGAACACGCTGGTTGGTCACGCGGATTCAGGCTGCTGATGCACTACGCTCGCAGCACAAACAAAGGAGGTATCCGCCGCGGCTACGCAGAAAAAGGGGGAATAGCACGGCCGTACCAGCAGCATTGTGCCGTTCGCGTTACGTATCTCAACGACAAAACGCGAGGACAATGGAAAGCTCACGGGCGCTACCTGGAGCGAGAAAGCGCCGCACACGGAATCGCCGGCAAAGGTGCCGGTTTCGACCATGACCATGAAGATGTCGGCGTAGCATCAAAGCTGGACGCGTGGCAGAAGGCCGGCGATCAAAGACTCTGGAAGCTGATCGTATCTCCGGAATTTGGCGACGTGGTCGACTTGACCCGGCTAACCCGGGATTTGATGCAACAGATGGCAAAGGATCTTGAAACAGACCTCGAGTGGGTTGCCATAGAGCACTACAACACAGAGCACCCGCATATTCACATCGCCCTCAGAGGGCGCAGGAGCGACGGTAAGACTTTGCGCATGAGCCGGCAGTACATCCAGCAAGGAATACGCAGTATCGCCGAAAACCTCTGCACCCGCCAACTTGGGTATCGAACGCAGCTCGATGCGGCAGAAGCCGAACGGCGTGAGATTACCGAAAAGCGGTTTACTTCGATTGACAGGCAACTCATCATAGGTGCGCGCGAAATCAACCTGACGGATGGGCGGCAATACTTTGTTGTTATCCGGAAGCCAGGCCACCAATCCGGCGAGGCAGCAGGAGGCCGTACTCAGCATGAGAGCTCTCGGCTTGCTGTCCTCCACCGGATGGGCTTGGCGGAATCGACCGCGGCAGGACGGTGGCTAATCCGCCGCGACTTCCAGCAGATTCTCCGGGCGATGCAGCAAGCAACTGATCGACAGAAAACGCTTACAAGGTTCGGGGCTGTTATGTCGGACGAGCGACTTCCGATTGAAGTACTCGATGTGTGTCGAACGATGGCAGTTGAGGGTCGCGTGTTAGTCCACGGACAAGAGGAGCAATCGGGGCGCAATTACTTGATTCTCGAAAGCAGTCAAGGAAAGGTGTGTTTCATCCAGGACACACCAGAAATGGAAGAGGCCCGCTGCCGCGGCGAATTGCGCGTCAACTCGTTTGTGCGAATTCAGAAAGCATCCCCGAACAGACCTGTGCAGACTGAAGATCTGGGCAACGCCGATCGCTTATTGAGCAACCGGCGGTATTTCGCTCACGCGGCAAAGAGACTTCTTGACAAAGGAATCATGCCGGCCGAGGAGGGCTGGGGTGGTTGGCTAGGACGATATCAGGCCGCGCTTGTCAAATCAGCTAGCGAGGTAGCGCAGCAAACAGCAAGATCTCTGATTCGCCAGCACGAACGCAAGCGACAGCGAGACCGGTCACATGAACGGTGAGCCGGTCTCGTATTAGGTCCTTTTGGTTTTGATCTATTAACGGTGATCCGCTTGGGACGCTGAGACTATGAGCCATGTCCGACCGTTCCATCGGGGAGACCCGACACGCTCGCGAATTGGACGGCACGGAACGGCTGCAAAAGAGCAGTAGCCCATCAATCGAGCACGCCAACGGGCGCCTCGCGACAGCCGCCAGGCATCAACCCGATGAAGCAGCACGCGGCTTTGCAGGACGGTTTCGACGTGAAGCAGAACTCCGGCAGGGCGAGTCGGATGCGCAGACACTCGCCGCGCTCGGAACCTCCCTCATCGGTGCCGATGATCCGCACGCGATCTACGAACAGGTAATTGATGCGGCGGTTGCGTTGATGCGATCGCAGTTTGCCAGCATGCAGTAGTACCGCCCCACGTCGGAAAGTACCCTCGAAAGCGCCATCAATGGCGGGGGTCAATGGGAATTGCTGGCGCAGCGCGGCTTTTAAGCGAAGGATTTCTGGCATTGGATCCGGGCCGACTCGTCATGGCAGCGCTGCATCGAACCTGATGTCGCAAACTCACATCAAATGGCTGGCACAGCTGACCAGAGGATATATCTGTCAGCGGGTATTCGGGCCGTGCAGTCCACATTGCTGTTTTCGCGTAGCGGCAAACTGCTCGGGATGATCTCCACATACTGGGATCATCCGCACGAGCCCACGGAAGCTGAGTTGCGCAATCTCGACATTCTGGCGCGGCAGGCCGCGGACATTATCGAGCGCCAGGCACACCGAGCAGACGATCCGGCAGAATCAAGCGTGGCTGGCGGCACAAAAACAGGCGCTGCAGCTCAGTAGCGCACCGCAAGAGGAATCGCGGGGTTGCTGGTGAACAGTTCAATTGAGCACTACGGCCCGACCACTCGTGGGGCGTTCTATCTGGCAATCGTGACGGGAAAACGCTGTATCACGTGGTGGGCTTGGGCCCCCAGTATGTGAAGAAATGTGAAGATTTCCCGATCGGGCCGAACTCGTTTGCGTGCGGCCTGGCGATATACCTCGGAAAAACTATTTTGACCACCGATGTGCGATAGGAGCCGCTCTGGAAAATTGGCTGTGGATAATTGAAAACTTCAATTTCCGTGCTTGCGGGAGTTTTCCCCTGCTGACGTCCGAGGGAAAGTGCTTGGCACCCTTGCTGTCCATTGGCGAGAGCCGCACGAACCGACGCGCGAGGACATAGCCTTTGGCAACCATCCTAGCGGATACAGCTTCGATCATCTTTGCCCGGCACACCGACGCGGAGGATCATCGCGAGGGCTTTCGCACGCTTCTTGTCGGTGGCGAGTACAGCTCATTGGGTCACATGGGCCGGCTGATCACATCCAGCATCACCGGCTCGGTGTTGCTGATCGGCATTTTTCACCGCCATGGGTTTGTCTTCTCCCGTTCATTGCGTACGGGCTTGGCCATGCTGGTAATCCTGGCCATCATTCCAGTCGTCGTGCGTGGATATATCGCTTACCTCGGCATGCCACTGGACTTCATTACCGCTTCAGCCGCCAATCTCGATCTGGGCATGACCAAGGGCACGCATACGCAGATCGAAGGCAAGATCCACACGCGCGAATACGCCCGGCTCCAGCAAGAAAAGCGAAGCCAAGAAATCGATCTCCGAGATCCGCATCCGGGGAGTGGCCAAATTAGACCGCTCCCGCAACGGCGAAGTGGTCGAGGAGCGGGAGCAGCCGCGTAGGCGCGGCGCTCTCTGCCACGACGAGGTGCGCAATGAATATCGATCAAGCCAAAACGCCCATCATCTCAACTGTTTCGCTATTTGCTAGAACGACCATACCTGTCCTTACTGATCCCGATCGAGTTTATGCTGTTCTTTCTCGGAATCGTCAAAAAGATTTAGGCCG
>DAISJE010000538.1:0-3533 GCA_036821665.1 Bryobacteraceae bacterium
ACGGCGAAGCAAACCGAAGTCGATACTACACCGTCGCGGCAGGTCAGTTGCTTCAAGATCACTGGCTGTTAGCCGGATTTCCAAACGGCCGCTACCATTTGTGCGTTTGCGGGCCGAATGGATTTTTACGGGAACTGGCGGGAGACTCGGAGGATCCGAGAATCCAGATTCAATTAGAACCGGCACGCGATCTCAGACCCGAACTCAACGTAACATTCGCGAATACGCACCGGCAGCACGCTTACTCGGTCGCTATCTCCCATTACGCCTATGCAATACAGGAGCAAAAGCGTACGTTGCTTCCCGGTCGAACAGCTTCTATACAGCTTGATTTAACACGAAGTTTTTTTTGGTACGACTTCAGCGTGCATGTTGAGGGATTTGAATCCTTCGAGCGCCGCTATGCCGGACACCTTGAAAACGGGCAAGCTAGTTTCAGCGATCCGGCAATGGGCGGCGTTGCAGTGTAGAGGTGTCGAGCCCGATTTCAGCCGGTACAGTATGAGAATGAAGAGCCGTAGAAATTTCTTTAGTTTTGCAACAGCGTTTTTCCTTGGTGTAATCGGAAAGGCGCAATCGCAGGCACGCGGCGAGGCCAAAGAACTGGCCCGGCATGCCTTGACAGGCCCCCAGCAAGGGATGGAAGCGATTCTGGTGGAGGTGACTGCGCCTCCAGGTCATTCGATGGCGCATCGGCATCCCGGCTTCGTATTGGGATACGTGTTGGACGGAGAATTACAGTTTGCCATCAACGGTGAAAGACCCGAGATTGTAAAGGCAGGTGGCACATTCTTTGAGCCCGTAGGCGCATTGCACACAACTGGCGCAAGCGCGAAGCCGGATGCATCCGTCAAGTTTCTGGCATTCATGGTCGCGCCAAAGGGGAGTCCTATCGTATTGCCGGCTTGAGGATAGGCACATGAACAATCAGGATCTGCCAACGGTGTTCTTGCGAGCCGGACTGGCTGCGGGATTCCTATCAGCCGTTGCGGATCGCTTGGGCATATGGGGACAGTACGGGATGCCAAATGTCGCGTGGGGAGATATGGGACATTTTCTACCTTACGTCGCGAAATTGAACCCGTGGTTTCCGGCTCCAATCATCCCTGTGATCGGATGGATCGCCACGATCGCGGAAATTGTGCTTGGCGTTCTTCTCTTAATCGGGTTGCAGACGCGGTGGGCGGCCAGGTTGAGTGGCTGCCTGTTGTTGGCCTTTGCGCTCGGGATGACCTTTGGCACGGGTGTGAAGACCGCATTAGACGCATCGGTTTTTGCAGCATCCGCCGGGGCTTTTATGCTCGCAACTGCGCGCAGGTACGCCTGGAGTTTGGACGACGCGATAGGCGGCGAGCGCAAGCGCGAGCTCAATCCATCGGTTTGACGCTATCCATCAAACCGAAAAAACCTTCAGCGAGCGTGGGATGAATGTATATGGCTCCCTTGAGGAGCGTGTACGGTTGGCCGGCCAGCATTAGTGTTCCGATGATCTGCACTAACTCGCCGCCTTCGGCCGACAAGATGGATGCGCCGAGTACGCGATCCGTATCGGCGTCGACGATTAGTTTCATCGTTCCCGCAGTTTCGGCCCGTTCGATGGCGCGCGCGACGGAGGTCATTGGCTTTTTGCCAATTTTTAATTTCTTGCCTTGTTCTCGCGCGGCCTTTTCCGTCAGGCCGACTCTCCCGAGAGTTGGATCCGTATAAACGGCATAGGGGACGATGCGCTCAGCCGTGCTCAAATTCTTGCCCTCGTAAATATTGCCGTAAACGATCTGAAAATCGTTATAGGAGATGTGCGTAAAAGCAGGCCCGCCGGTGACATCGCCAATAGCCCAGATGCCGGGCGCGGTCGTCTCGAGCCGCTCGTTGACTTTGATGAAGCCTCGCGAGTTTGTATCAACGCCTGTTTTCGCTAAATCAAGATCCTTTGTCTGCGGGGTTCGTCCGGTGGCGACCAGCACGTGGGTTCCTTTAACACTTTGCGATCCGTTTCCCTGTTCAACTGATATCTCGATCGAGCCCGCCTTGCCGCGGACTCGCGTGGCACGCGCCGGAACCAGAAACTTGATTCCCTCCGCTTCCAGAGTTCGCTGCAATTCGTCCGTGATATCGATATCTTCGTTCGGCAAGATGTGCTCTGCGCTTTGAATAACGGTGACTTCGCTACCGAAACGCCGGAACATTTGTCCGAACTCCAGGCCGACATATCCGCCGCCCAATACCAGCAGGTGAGTTGGCAGATCTTCTAACTCGAGCAGGCTGTCGTTGGTCAGGTACGGAACGGAATCCAGCCCGTCGATCTTTGGGATGGTGGGTCTTGCCCCGCTGTCGATAAAAATTCGCTCGCCTTCAATCGTGTCATCGCCAACCTGAAGCTGTCTGGGTCCAGTGAACCGGGCTCGCGCGCGATAGAGCTTCACGCCGCCATTGCCGTCGAATTTTTTTTGCCATCCGGAGCGAAAACTTTCAACGATTTCACTCTTCCGCCGGAGGATGGTCGGCAGATCGACGCGGATATTGTCAGCCCGAACTCCCCACCGCGCCGCATTTCGCGCATAATGGGCGATCTGGGCGCTCGCAATCATCGCCTTTGTGGGAGTGCACCCGGTATTGATACACGTCCCGCCAAGATGGTCCGATTCGATGAGAGCGACATGCTCGCCCTGCTCTGCCAGCTTCTGCGCCAGAGGGTTGCCGCCCTGACCGGAGCCGACGACGACAGCGTCGTATCGCTGAATCTGCTTCGACATACATTCCTCCCGGCTTTTAGAGTCTCAAGACCTAACGTCCCTTTCAGCTCTTGATTGACTCTGACTTGGCTTGATCCTGATGTGGCTCGAGCCTGGCATGGCCTTAAGATACGAGTGAATGCTTCATTCCCGCTATGGGCCTGAAAGAATACGCGCGTAAGAGAAATTTCGAGAAAACACCGGAGCCGGAGCCGGAAGAACCAAAAGGCAAACACGGCGAGCAAGGGGGCTTCTTCTGTGTGCAACGTCACGATGCCACCCGTCTACATTACGATTTTCGGCTGGAGGTGAATGGCGTTCTGGTCAGTTGGGCTGTTCCGAAAGGGCCGAGTCTGGACCCCACGCGCAAAGCCCTCGCTATGAAGGTGGAAGATCATCCATTCGACTACGGCACGTTTGAAGGCAATATTCCGGAAGGGAATTACGGAGCCGGTAGCGTGATGCTGTGGGATAAAGGCACTTACGACGTCCTCGATGATCTTCCGGCACAACAGCAACTAGACCGCGGCGATTTCAAATTTGCGCTGCACGGCACGAAACTGAATGGCGCTTTTGCCATCGTGCATATGAAACATGCAGGCAAGGGGAAAGAGTGGCTCCTCATCAAAAAGAAAGATGAACACGCTGTCCCGGGTTACGACATCAACGAATTTGCCTGGAGCGTTGCTACGCGCCGCACGCAGGATGAGATCGCTGAAAATATCGCGCCATTAGAAATCGAAAAGCTGAAAGGCGCGCGCAAGACGGCACTCCCGGCAACTCCGGAACCGATGCTTGCCA
>DAISJE010000539.1:0-3532 GCA_036821665.1 Bryobacteraceae bacterium
CAGTGTCCCTTTGTACGTGAACACAGGCCTCTTGTATTACCGAACGGACTTGCTCAACAAATATGGTTACCGCCATCCGCCGGGAACATGGAGCGAACTGGAAAAAATGTCGCGCCGAATTCAGAAGGGCGAGCGTGCCGCCGGGCAGCGCGCCTTCTGGGGGTACGTGTGGCAAGGCCGCGCTTATGAGGGGCTTACGTGCAACGCCTTGGAGTGGCAGGCATCGTTCGGTGGCGGATCGATCATCGAGGCGGACGGGACGATTAGCGTCAACAATCCTCGGGCGGCGAAGGCGATCGGGATGGCGGCGAGCTGGATAGATTCTATTTCACCGCCTAGCGTGCTGTCATACATGGAAGGCGATAGCCTGAATGTCTTTCGTTCCGGGAACGCGGCATTTATGCGGTATTGGAGCAGCGGCTCACATTCTCTCCGCGCCTCCGGCTCCAAAGTGGCCGAACGTTTCGGAGTAGCTTCGCTCCCGGCCGGGCCAGGGAGGCGCGCGCAAACCATGGGTGGCTTTCAGCTCGGTGTATCGCGCTACTCCGCTTATCCAGGAGAAGCAATAGAGCTTATACGATACCTGGCCAATGAAAAGGCGCAAAAGGCGCGAGCGCTTCAGGACGGCTATCTTCCGGCGATCGCGGATCTCTATAAGGACCCTGAGGTCCTGAAAGCCGTTCCGGAAGCGCAGGTGGTGGAAAGAGCCGGACAAAAGAGCTGGGTCTTACGGCCGTCTTCCATTGCAGCGGAAAAGTATTCGGTTGTTTCAAAAGATTATTACGAAGCGATTCATCGCATTCTCAGCGGTCACTGCCGGCCGGAGGAGGGTTTACATGACCTGGAGAAGGAATTATTGAATCTAAACTTGAACGCCGGTTCGGGTAACAGGTAGCTATGCGCGCCTTGAAGACGTTCCTGAAAGGCTACGCATACCTGGAAAATTTGAGAATCGAGGCCCGGCTGCGGGCTGCTTTAGCATGCGTTCTGGTCCTGATGTTCGCGGGCGCCGCGGTTCCTTTCTGGCATCTCCAAAGAGTCCGGAATCGAGTTACGAGAGTTTCGGTAGCCGGGCAGCGGCTTACGGCGGTTCTTCAAATCAACAACGGGCTTTTGACCTTGATGAGCCGCTTACATCGCGCCGCGGACAGCCAAGAGCCCGATTCTTTTGAAGCCGAAGCGCGAAAGCTTATTAATACTTTCCAATCCGGTATGGCCGGATCCAGCGCCCGTCTGCGCGACATAGAGCCCGCCAGCGGCAGAGAAAAGCTGGTCATCGATAGTCTCAACGACATCGTCGAAGAACTGCCCGGGCGAATTCATGAACTGATCAATCTTGCTCGGGCCGGCGATTGGATTGCCTTGCACGGCCGCCTTGCGGATCAGGTGGATCACACCGATGATGTTGCCGAGGCTCTCATGCGCGATGCGGATGTCAACTTTTCCCAAGAACAGGAGCAATTGTTTGAAGATATCGGCCGGGCCGAGCGCCAAGCCGGTTGGGCCCTCGGCATCACAGGAATTTTGAGCTTGCTGGCTGCCGCTTTACTCGGGCTTGCGGTTACCCGAAGCATCACCGGACCGCTAGCCACTCTTCATGCCGGTACGCAAGCCATCGCGCGAGGAGATTTCGAGCATCGAATCGAAGTGAAGGGACGTAATGAACTGGCGAGCCTGGCCGCTGTTTTTAATGCCACCGCTCAGCAATTGGCTCATTTGTACGGCCAATTGCATCACAGCGAGGAAAGGCTACAGGAATTGCTCGCCCGCGAGATTGAGGCGCGCCACAGGGCTGAGCTTTTAAATCAAATCGGCCGCCTCTTGTCGGCTGAGCTGGACGAAACTCGGCTGACGCAATCTTTAATTGATATTGCGACGCGGCTTGTCAGAGCCGAGACGGGCGCTCTGCTCTATAACATGGATTCTGCCGGAGGGCCTTCCGTCGTTGCATTGTCGGGGGCTCATCCTGAGGCTGTCGGGCATCTAGTATCGCTGCGCGGGACCGCACTATGGCCTACATGCGGCGAGGCTATTCGATCCGGCGATATGGCCGGTGATGAAGCGTTCGCCGCAAGCTGTGCGCCGGGAGACGATCTTCCGAAAGCGGCGCTTATAAAAAGTTATCTGGCGACGCCCATCTTGTCCCGCTCCAAACATACAAGCGGCGTTCTGTTGTTTGGCCACTCGGATGCAAACATGTTTTCGGATCGGGATGCTGAAGTGGTGATGGGAATCTGCGCACAAGCCGCTATCGCGATGGAGAATGCTCGCTTGTTCGAGCAAGTAAACATTGCTAACAGGGCGCTCGAAAATTCCAATGAAGCGTTGCGCAGGGCGAACGACGATCTTAGCGTTTTCGCCTACTCCGCCAGCCACGATCTTCAGGAGCCGCTTCGAAACCTTTCGCTTTACAGCCAAATGCTTCAGAGGACTTACCATGGCCGTCTTGATCCGCAGGCAGATGAATTTATCGGATACGTGGTAGCCGGCGCGGCTCGCATGTCGGATTTGGTGAGAGACCTGCTTTGTTATCTGAAAGTGTCAAGCGCTCACGCTCATTCCGCGCCCCTCGAACCGGTAGGGCCCGCGATCGACAAAGCACTCTCCAATTTGCAAGCTGCGATACATTCGAGTAGGGCAACGGTTGTTTACAATGATTTGCCACGCGTCGCAGTTGATGAAGTACATCTCCAGCAGCTTTTTCAGAATTTGATTAGTAACGCCATCAAGTATCGGGCTGATGAGAACCCGCAAATTCAAATCTCTGCCGAGAAGGCAAATGGATATTGGTGTTTCTCGGTAAAGGACAACGGGATAGGAATCAATCCCCAATACAGCAGTACTGTCTTTCGGCTCTTCAAGCGATTACATGGGCATAGCGAATATCCGGGCACGGGTGTCGGATTGGCGATATGCCAGAAGATTGTCGAACGCCATGGGGGGCGCATCTGGGTTGAATCACAACCGGGGAAGGGCAGCGATTTCAGGTTCACGCTCCCTGTCGGGAATCAATAGGGATCGCGGCGAAAAGAGATGAACGGACACTCGCTGACAATGCTTCTGGTCGAAGACAATCCGGCCGATGTCTTCTTCGTGCGCGCGGCGCTCGCGCATGAGGGCATCGAGAGCGAGCTCATTGTTGCTCATGATGGAGAAAAGGCCATTGAATTCGTCGAGGCGGCGGAAACCAATCCGGCTGCACCGTGCCCACAACTCGTTCTCTTGGATTTGAATCTTCCACGTACGAGCGGAGCCGAGGTGTTACGGCGCCTCCGGAGGAGTCCCCGCTGCGCGGACGTACCGGTCATTATCGTGACTTCCTCAGACGCTCCGAACGACAGAGCGGAAGCGGTAAATCTCGGCGCGAGCCGGTACTTTCTAAAGCCGCATAACATCGACGATTACCTGAAGCTGGGTTTGGTCGTTAAAGAAATGCTGTAAGTGGGAACTGGTGGCGCAGGTTGCGATGATTTGGAAAAAATCGGGGACACGCCTGCCGATCGGACACTGCGGCGTTTCGGATACTAGCCCG